>JACRLO010000019.1 GCA_016235245.1 Nitrospirota bacterium
CCGAGATGTACGTCAAGGAGCTTGTCGTGCTGAATGAGGCTGCACCGCTTCCCTACAGCATGGAAGAGGCTGCTGAGGCCGGCGAGGCCCTGCGGCTGAAGCACCGGTACCTTGACCTGAGAAGACCTGAGATGCAGCAGAACATGATCACCCGCCACCGGGCAAGCAAGCTGATGCGCGATTATCTGGACGATAACGGGTTCCTCGAGATAGAGACGCCCATGCTCACCAAGTCCACGCCGGAAGGCGCACGCGACTACCTCGTGCCGTCCAGGCTCAATCCTGGATATTTCTATGCGCTGCCGCAGTCACCGCAGCTTTTCAAGCAGATCCTGATGGTTGCGGGCATGGAGAAATATTTTCAGATCGTGAAATGTTTCCGTGATGAAGACCTGCGGGCAGACCGACAGCCCGAGTTCACCCAGGTCGACCTTGAGATGTCCTTTGTGGACCGCAAGGATGTTATAGAACTGATTGAAGGCATGATGAAGAAACTCTTCAGGGGAGTTTTGGACATTGATATCCAGACCCCCTTTGAGATGCTGAGCTATCAGGAGTCCATGGAGCGCTTTGGCAATGACAAGCCTGACATGCGTTTCGGGCTTGAGCTGAAGGACATGGCTGATCTTGCGGCAAAGGGGACCTTCAAGGTATTCCTTGATGCGATCCAGTCAGGCGGCCTGGTGAAGGCCATCAACGGCAAAGGTATGGCAGGAATCTCCAGGAAGGATATCGATCTGCTTACTCAGGAGGCACAGTCGTATGGCGCAAAGGGTCTTGCCTGGATCAAGGTGAAAAGCGGCTTTGAGTCGCCTATCGCAAAGTTTTTCCCTGAGGACGTGTTAAAGGCCATGTCAGAGCGGCTCGGCGCTGAAGACGGCGATATGATGCTCTTTGTGGCTGACAAGGTGAAGGTGACCTATGACGTGCTGAGCAGGCTGAGGCTTGAATTGGGCAAGAGGCTGAACCTTATTCAGCCGGGATACAAGTTTGTCTGGATCACCGACTTTCCGCTTCTTGAATGGGATGAGGAGGAGGGCAGGTTCCAGGCAATGCACCATCCGTTTACCTCGCCGCTCGATGAGGATATCGAAAAGATGATGGCCGGTGATATGACTGACCGCAACATGCTTGGTTCACTCAAGGCCAAGGCGTATGATATTGTTTTGAACGGTTTTGAAATCGGCGGAGGAAGCATACGAATCCATAACCAGAAGCTCCAGAAAAAGATGTTCGAGCTGCTCAATATCGGTGAAGAAGATGCCCGCACCAAGTTCGGTTTCCTCCTCGATGCCCTTCAGTATGGCGCTCCGCCCCATGGCGGGCTTGCCCTCGGCCTCGACAGACTTGTGATGCTTATGGTGGGAGCAACCTCGATCAGGGATGTTATTGCCTTCCCCAAGACGCAGAAGGCCTTCTGCATGATGTCGGGTGCGCCCTCAGCGGTCGAGACAAAGCAGCTCCGGGAGCTTCATATCAAGACTGACGTGGTAGTGGAAGAAAAGTCCTAACGCTGCAGGTCGCTGTAGTGCTTCTTGAGGCATTCTTCGCAGATGCCATGTGAAAATTCCATGTCGTGATAGGTGCCAAAATATTCCTCAAGGGTCTGCCAGTAGTTGTCGTCATCTCTGATCTTCTTGCACCAGGCGCATATGGGCAGCAGGCTCCTGAGGTGCAGCAGTTCAGAGATATCTTCGATAATCAGCAGGGATACATTTTTGTTTTCGAACAGAAAGGGTGAAGCGGTAACGAGCACATGCACATCTTTTACACCCTGTTCTGTCGAAAGCGACATCATGGTTTTTTTCCGGTACACCTTGTTGCCGTGCAAGGCCTCTTTCACCGAGTTTCTGATCACGCAGTCTGTACAGGCAGCTGCATGTCCGCATCCTCCCGGAGTCTCCGCAGCATGAATGCAATGGAGGGCATCGCCGCCCCGCTTATGATATACGCTCTCTCTGCCACCGTCGATCGGCATTAGTCCTTCTGCGGCACTGTTCAGATACAGTATCCTGACATCGTCGTCTACAACAAAAACCGGCGACGGGATCGCATTAAAGAGGTTCAGCAACGACGCGGAATCATCAAAAAGCGATGTCATGGACCCGACCTTTTTCCCCTCTGGTATTCACCATTTTAGTATATTCCCATTTACGCCCGGATTCAAGAGGGATGCCTGGAATCGGTTAACGGTCTCAGTGTTTCGGGCTTGACAACAGTCCGAATGGCTCCTAAACTCTTTATGAGAGTGTGAAACATATTTTCTGCTTCGGGGTTTTATCGACAAAGGAGGATGTGATATGAGACGAACGATTTTGCTGGTTTTATCAATGGGATTTCTCTTTGGACTTTTTGCCTGCGTAGAGGCTGAGCGGAGGCCTTATGGAGACGGCAGTTATGGGGCTTACGACCGCGCTGACCGGCACGATATCGGTGTCCGCATCGAAAACCAGCAGCGAAGGATCGATCAGGGTATAGCTTCCGGCGAACTGTCGCAGCGAGAAGCCGATATACTGATTGATAATCTCAACTGGATCAGAGATGAGTATTCAGTGGCCAGGAGAGACGGAAGACTGACCCAGTCAGAGATTGATCGCCTGGCCGGACATTTAGACCAGAACAGCCGCATGATAACGGACAAAAGGAATAATGAGATACGGAGAGTCTATACCGCGCCGCCTCCACCCCCATTCGTGCCGGCCCCTGCACCGCGACATGAACGCCCCGGCAGCGACTTCCGTGACCGCAACGAAAACCAGCAGAGGAGGGTCGCTCCGGGACCTGAATCGGACGAACAGCCAAGGAGTGATCTGCGTGATATTCGGATGGACAACCAGCAGTTGAGGATCAACCAGGGAGTTGACAAAGGCGAACTGACCAGAAGAGAGGCTGCGATTGTCCAGGAGAACCTCAATAGAATAAGGGCTTCGTATGCGCGCATGAAGGCTGCCGGCAGTAAACCGGTGCATGAGCTGGATAAGATCGACAAGAAGTTGGACCGGAACGACAATATGATCCATGACAAGAGGCGCAATGCAATAGAGCGGATCGACTGATATACGGTAATACGGGCTCATAGGGTAAAATAGATCTTCATGATATCGAACAATACCCTTGCACTGCTCGAATTCGACCGCCTTCTGGAAATCATTTCCCGTGGCGGCCATAGTGAAATATCGAAACAGGCGGTTCTGGATCTTGCGCCCCTCTTCACGAGGGCCGATATCCGGAACCGCTTTTTATTGATCGGAGACATTCGCAGGATCTCCAGCCAGGGCTCACTTTTACGGTTGCACTCATTTCAGGACCTTACGCATCTGCTCGGTCGCGTAAGGCCGCAGGGCGCTCTGCTGGAGGCTGTCGAGATATCGGCTTTTGTGCCGGTGCTTGAGATGGCACTCGAAATATCGACGCAGGTTTCCGAGTTCGAAGGGCTCAGGGCACTTTCTGAACTGACCGTATCGTTGACCGGCCAGCCTGAACTTCTCAAGACCATACAGAAATCGATCGATGCGGACGGCCATATCAAAGACAGTGCGTCCCCGGTTCTTGCCGGTATCCGCAGAGAGCTGAGACGGCTCGAAATGAATATTCAGAAGAAGCTTGAGGAGATGACGAGGGATGCCTCTCTTTCCGTCTTCCTTCAGGACGATTTCATCACCAAGAGGGCCGGCAGGTGGGTCATCCCGGTGAGGATGGACTCCAAAGGCATGGTGCCGGGTGTTGTGCATGATATCTCGAAGTCCGGAGAGACCGCTTTTATCGAGCCGCTCGCGGTCATTCATTTTTCAAACGAACTGGAGAACCTTTCAGCCGAGGAGAAGGCGGAAGAACTGCGCATCCTTCGGACCATCTCTGCAGAGATACGGTCAAAGGCGGGGGAGATAGCAGCGGAGTTTGCGGTCATCGTCCAGCTCGATATGCTGAACTGCATTGCGCGGTTTGCCGATCATCTTCATATGGAGGTGCCGGAGATAGGCGAATCAAACGCGGTCAGACTCGTTCATGCCCGCCATCCTCTCCTGGCCTTGGCCCTTGAGAAGGCCGGCAGCGACAGGAAGGTTGTCCCTCTGGACATTGAGCTTGGGGGAGAGGACACGGCCATGGTCATTACCGGATCGAATGCCGGCGGCAAGACCATATCCATAAAAACGGTTGGTCTCCTGCTCTGCATGGCCTTGTCCGGCATGCCGGTGCCTGCGGGTCCATCATCGAGTTTTCCGCTAGTCAGTTCGCTGCTCGTGGATATGGGTGACGAGCAGTCGATCGAGAGCAGCCTCTCGACCTTCTCCGCCCATGTCAGAAATATTGCCGAAATTCTTGAGACCGCTGATGCCAATGCCATGGTCCTGATCGATGAACTCGGAACAGGCACCGATCCTGATGAAGGCACCGCGCTTGCCTGCGCAGTCCTGAGGGAACTGCAGCAGAAGGGTTCCCTGGTATTTGCGACTACCCATCTTATGGGCATCAAGGGTTTTGTGCATAGAGCCCGCGGTATGGTGAACGCCTCCATGGAGTTTGACAAGAAATCCCTTACGCCGCTGTACCGGCTCAGGACCGGCGAGCCGGGTCAGTCGCATGCGCTGGAGATAGCACGGAAATTCGGGCTGCCTGCTCATGTGGTTGATGCTGCCAGGGAGCTGTTGGGCGGAGGCAAGGTTGAACTTGATACGCTCATGGCTGATCTGAACGACAAGAGGGCGGAGTATGAGCAGCTTCTTGGGGATTTGCGGAGGAAGCAGGGCGAAGTTGAGGCAAAGGTCCAGGAAGCGGAAAAGAGGATCGCGGAGGCAGAGCTGAAAAAAAGAGAGATGCTTGCCAGTGCCCACAAGGAAGCGCTTGCTGTCGTATCTGACAGTAAACGGCAGCTGAGGGTTCAACTGGATGAAATAAAAAATAAAGAGAAGAAAGATCTCCAGGATAAGATTAAACAGGTTGAGCTGAAGCAGCGGCAGCTGTCTGAGACGCTGGCCCAATATGCAATGGATGAGGCCGGAACACTCAGCATTGAAGATATCCATATCGGTGATCAGGTATTTGTGAAGTCCCTGGGGTACGACGGCGCGGTTTCCGGGATCATGGCAAAGGCTGACCGTGTGAAGATTATCTCCGGCTCAAAAGAGATCCTCGTGCCGGTGTCGGACATCAGGATAAAGAAGGGCAGGGCTCTGGCTGAAAAAAAGGAAATGACTGCGCGTCAGGAAGTGCATGACGAGATGGCTCCGTCCAGGATCAACCTGGTCGGTACGCGCGTTGATGAGGCGCTCTCAAGGCTCGAACCGTTTCTGAACCACGCAGCGCTTGCCGGTTTCCGTGAAGTTACGATCATCCATGGTTATGGTACCGGCATCCTGGCCAAAGCAGTGCGTGAACATGTTACGCGCCATCCGCTGGTCAAACAGTTTCGACATGGCGAGCCGTCCGAGGGCGCCGGCGGCGTTACCGTCGTTACCTTGGTATAGGCAATGAAAAGTCCTTCCCGCTCTTAACTCCCGAACCTTCTCATCATAGTTACGGAAAGATTAATCCCCTGTTTTTGCGGGTCTTACGGGTGATCAGTCAGAATACAGAGGCCCTTTAACAGCATAAAATACGCCTGTTCTTATTGACAACAGATGGCATTTGGCTAATAATTGACGATAAATATTTTCATGGGTTTTCTCGATACCAGCTGTCATGGGAAAAGAGAACATTACAGGGAAACGGCAGATGTTCATCTATACATGCTGTCAGATGTTAATTTTGGAAATCGGGAATGAAACGCAGGAAAAAGAACTCCGGGAATAATAGAATCCCATTTGCCTGGAGAGCCTGGCAGACAATTGGCTGTTCTGCTGTCGGGGCGCTCCTCTTTGCGGCTATCTACTACAAGGGCTTTGTTGACCTGGAAGCCACGGTCGGCAAATCTCCTGATCCTGTTGAGCGTATTGTGTTCAGCGCCTGTTTCGCCATCTTCTTTACCATCCTGACGGCCGTATGGTCCGGTGTAATTCTCCGGCGCATACACGAAAAACAGTCCATGGCAGATATCGCTGAGGATATCGCAAAAGAGGTTGCTGCCGAAGCACTGAGCGCTGTCGCCGAGGGGATCGTGGGAGGCGTCTCTGGAGGGTCGGTCAAGAGTTCATCGGGTACGAAGGGCGGTGGAGGTTCGTTCGGCGGGGGCGGGTCTTCGGGGGATTATTAACGTCAACTCCTGATCAGCCGGTGCAGGATGGAGCAAGGTGCATCTGAGCAGAGAAAGAACTGTCCCGGGATGCAATCAGGAAGAGTTGACACATTATGCTGCGTATCCATATAAGGGAAGGAGTAATTCTCCTGCCGGCGCTGCCTATATAAACCTTATACAACTTGATATAAGACCCATTTTTCTTATATTCTAAATACCTGCATTAGCGGCAGCGATCAGAGGTTTTCTCCAGAAATACCGCAGCAGAGATACTATACATCCGGCGTTTCACGTATTCGCGGAATAACAAGAAGGGACATATGCTACAGATAAACAATCTTAACAAGTCTTTTGGCAAGCAGGAGATATTCGACAACGTAACGGCAACGATCAACAGCGGCGAGCGGGTAGGTTTCGTCGGCAGGAACGGCTCCGGCAAGACAACGCTCTTTAAGATGATCCTTGACGAGGAGCATCCTGACTCGGGGAATATCAGTGTGCCGCAGGGGTACCGGATCGGACACCTTTCGCAGCACATCCATTTTACGAAGAAGACAGTATTGAAAGAGGCCTGCCTGAGCCTCAGACCGAACGAAGACGGCATTGATGAGACATACAAGGTAAAAAAGATCCTGAGCGGTCTCGGTTTTGGTGAGGACGACCTTGAAAAGAATCCCCAGTCCCTCTCCGGCGGATACCAGATCCGTCTGAACCTCGCAAAGGTGCTGGTATCTGAGCCAAACCTCCTGCTGCTTGACGAACCGACCAACTATCTCGATATTGTCTCGATCCGCTGGCTTGGTCAGGAACTGCGGGCATGGCAAGGTGAACTGATACTTATCACGCATGACCGCGATTTCATGGACAGCGTGACGACCCATACCATGATTGTGCATCGCTGCAAGCTGCGGAAGGTCCCCGGTCCTACGGAGAAGCTCATTGAACAGATAGCCCTTGAAGAAGAGGTCCATGAGAAGACAAGAATTAATGACGAGAAGAAACGCAAGGATGTGGAGCAGTTCATCAACCGCTTCAGGGCCCAGGCAAATAAGGCCAAGGCAGTCCAGTCAAGGATCAAGGCGCTCCAGCGGCATGAGCGGCTCGAAAAACTGACAGATATCAGGACACTCGACTTCTCTTTTAATGCTGCGCCGTTCACCGGCAAGCAGCTTCTTGTTGCCGAGAACCTGTCGTTCGGCTTTGACAGGCATGAACAGCTGATCAGGGACCTAAATCTGATCATCGGCAAGAGGGACCGCATTGCGATCGTCGGCAAAAACGGCAAGGGCAAAACAACGCTCCTGAACCTTCTTGCCAATGAACTGAAGCCCCAGCATGGCGTAATCACACCGCATCCTGCCACAAAACTCGCGTATTTCGGCCAGACGAATATCAGCCGGCTGAATACGGCAAATACGGTGGAAGAAGAGATCATGAATGTCCACCCGGACCACAGCCGCGGCGTCAGCAGGAAGATCTGCGGGTTGATGATGTTCAACGGCGACCATGCGCTTAAAAAGATATCGGTGCTTTCGGGCGGCGAGAAGATCCGCGTATTGTTAGGCAAGATCCTGGTCAGCCCTGCCAATCTGCTTTTCCTTGACGAGCCTACCAACCATCTCGACATGGAGTCCATTGATTCGCTTGTTGAGGCGATCGAGGCCTTTGCCGGTGCTGTTGTGATCGTCACGCACAGCGAGATGATCCTCCATGCAATGGCTGAAAAGTTGGTGATCTTCGACGACAACAAGGTCAGCGTCTTTGACGGCACGTATCAGGATTTCCTTGACCGGGTAGGTTGGAAGGATGAGGCACCAATCGACAGCGCACCGGAGAAGCGTGCAAAGGCAGAAAAGGGCATCAACAGGAAGGACCTCAGAAAGATGCGTGCAGAGATCGTCACAAACAAATCCAAGGCCCTGAAACCGATCCAGAAGCGCATGACCGAGATAGAGCATACGATCGTGAAACTCGAAAAAAAGGTGGAGCATGATACCAAAGCGCTCCATGACGCGACACAGAAGGGCCATGGGGACCAGATCCAGAGTCTGTCAAAGGATATTCACGACATGCAGAAGAAGATCGAACCCCTGTTTAATGAACTTGCCACATTAACCGAGGAGTTCGAGAGAAAAAGCAAAGAGTTCGAGGAACGGCTGAAAGAGGTTGCATAAGCCGGCATTGCTTCGATTATAGTAGAACGTACATTGATTATTCCCTTTTTCAGTCAGGAGAACGATAATGGATCTGACTAAGTATTTCAAGCCCGTTGTTTCGATGACCGCTGAAGAGGCGCGCGAGTTTATAAAGGGAAAGAACCCTGATGACTACAATCTGATCGATGTGCGCCAGCCCGTGGAATATGAACTTCGCCATCTTGCGGGTGCCCGGCTTATACCTGTGGGTGAACTGCAGGAACATCTCAATGAAATTGATAAGGCCAAGCCGACCATAGCCTATTGAGGCTCAGGTGTGCGCAGCCGGGCGGCTGCGGCAATCCTTTCCGACTCCGGTTTTAATACGGCATTTACTATGCAGGGAGGCATCAGGGCCTGGGAAGGGCTCGTGGCCGCAGGTCCTCCAGAGGCCGGTATGGCTTACTTCGGCGATGCCGTGAAGCCTGATGAACTTGCCATGCTTGCCTGGATACTTGAAGAGGGGTCACGGACATTCTATCTGCGTCTTGACGAATTCCTTCATGACGATGAGGCACGCCATCTGTTCCAGAGCCTTGCAAAGGCAGAGGAAAGCCACGAAAAGACCCTCGCTGAACTGTATAAAACATTCTCAGGCGGCAGTGCGCTGAAGGAGAAGCTTCCTGCACAAAAGAATGAGTTCATGGAAGGCGGCGTCAGGGTTGATGAGTCGCTCCTCTGGGCACGGGATAAGGATGTCACCTCGATCCTTGAATTCGCCATATCTCTTGAGACGAATTCCTATGACCTGTATATCAAGATGGGACGCAGATTCGAAGGTGATGCCAGAAAAGTCTTTTCACTCCTTGGGAATGAGGAAAAAAAACATCTCGAAAGGCTGGCAGGACTGCTCGAAAAGAAAGTCTGAATAAAAAGGGAGATGCTATGGCAGGAATCAAGATAGGTATCATCGGCGGCTCGGGCATGGATGACCCGAAGCTGCTGCAGAACAAGAAAGAGAAGAAGGTAAAGACCCCTTATGGCAGCCCATCGTCAGCGCTGACGACCGGCAAGATCAACGGCATTGACGTTGTCATCCTTGCGCGCCACGGCAAGGACCATTCGATCTATCCGACTGGCGTGAATTTCAGGGCGAATGTCCATAGCCTGAAGCAGGAAGGCTGCACCCATATCCTTGCCACTACTGCTGTGGGCTCGCTGCGGGAGAAGATCAGGCCCGGCGACCTGGTCTTTGTTGACCAGTTCATTGATTTTACCAAACAGCGGACTCTGACATTCCATACGAAAAAGAAGGTTGTCCATACTCCCATGGCAGAACCGTTCTGTTCTGACCTGCGCTCGCTGCTGGTCAAGTCAGCCAGGGAGCTGAAGCTGCGCCACCACGCAAAGGGCACGGTCGTGGTGATCGAAGGGCCCCGGTTCTCGACGAAGGCAGAGTCTCATATGTTTAGATTGCTCGGGGCTGATGTGATCAATATGTCAACGGTCCCTGAGGTGATCCTTGCGCGGGAGCTCGGCCTCTGCTACCAGGCGATCGCCATGTCAACGGACTATGACTGCTGGAAAGAGGACGAGGAGCCTGTCACCTGGGAGATGATCCTTGCGACCATGCATAAGAATGCCGAGAATGTTAAGCAATTGCTGCTCAGGACCATAGAGAAGATAACGACTGTGCATAGCCACTGCGGATAAAGGAGGAACCCATGCCGATCAAATCGAGAATAAGGACCATACCGGATCACCCCAAAAAAGGGATTATGTTCAGGGATATTACGACGCTTATCAAAGACCCTGTCGGCTTCAGGCTGGTGATCGATAACTTCACCCAGCGGTATATTACCGATGAGATCAACTTCGACATGATCGTTGGTATTGAGGCCCGGGGATTTATCATCGGCGGTGCGCTTGCCTATACGCTCGGAAAGGGATTTGTCCCTGTGCGCAAGACCGGCAAGCTGCCGGGCGAGAAGATCAGCCACGAGTATGCGCTTGAATACGGCACGGACAAGATAGAGATGCATGTCGATTCGATCAGCAAGGGAACGAGAGTTCTTCTGGTCGATGACCTGCTTGCCACAGGGGGGACTGCACTTGCCGCTGCCGCGCTTATCGAAAAGCTCGGCGGTGTGGTTGCCGAGATGGCCTTTATCGTGAACCTGCCTGATGTTGGCGGAGCAAAAAAGCTCGCTGAGAAGGGATATAAGGCCTACTGCCAGACCGAGTTCGAAGGCGATTAGTTTTTTGTGATCCCCTGGATATTCCTTGACAGTGCGCAGGCACCCGGAAACGGCGGAGAGCTGAGACTCTACCAGCGTGGCGCCGAGTTTTCGATCAGAGTCGAAAAGTGCGAACTCATGAACAGCCGTCAGTACGGTTCAGAAGATGCGCTGGCCGAACTTGCCTGCAAAAGAATTGCTAACCGTCCTCATCCCCGCGTCCTGATAGGCGGTCTCGGTATGGGTTACACCCTCAGAGCGGCACTGAACAATCTGAGTTCTGACGGCAGGGTGGTTATGGCCGAACTGGTCCCTGCCGTTGTAGCATGGAACCGCGGCCCGCTTGCCGAGCTTGCAGGCAATCCTCTCAAAGATCCTCGTGTGACTGTGCGAGAGTCGGATGTTGGAGCGGTCATGCGTGAGAAGCAGCATGCATACGATGCCATTATGCTGGACGTTGATAATGGGCCAGAGGGCCTGACCAGAAAGAGCAATGACCTGCTTTACGGATTGCCAGGTCTGAAGATCGCCTATGACGCCTTGCGGCCGGCAGGGGTGCTGGCGGTATGGTCAACGAGCGAGAATGACGGGTTTGTCCGGCGCCTTCGCAAGGTAGGCTTCACGGTTGATGAGGTCCCTGTGCGTGCGCGTGGCGCCCGCGGAGGGGCAAGATACATTATCTGGCTTGCCCAGCGGGGAGACTGATACCTGCTAAGCAGTATTTGCTTTTAACGTCACTTTCATATGGAATTACGCAATCCCTGCCAAAAAGCTGATTACGCAGGTCACCTGCCATTCCACAGGTTTCAAGAAACTGCAACGTTGAGATGTTACCCGGAGACAAATACAAAAGGACCCTGTTACTGAGCTATCGTCACATAAGTCATCAAAAGTTTCTGTTTGTGACGACTGCCCGAGCATGATTAATCCGTCACGCCAGCGGCGAGACTTTCGGTAATTTCTATTTTTTGTCTGAGTTACCGAATCTGATTTTTGTGCTATAGTAACAACAATTTTAATCATGAAAAAAGCAGAAGAACATAATCATTCCCTGGAGCTTAAGGACGGAGCGAAAATCGCAGTTATAGGCGGCGGCCCGACCGGTTCCTTTTTCAGTATCTTTGCCCTCAAGATGGCGAAGATGATCGGCAAAGAACTGGATGTAACGATTTTTGAGCCCAAAGAGTTCATGAAGGACGGCCCCGGCGGCTGCAACAGGTGCGGAGGTATAATTTCGGAACTGCTCGTCCAGACCCTTGCCGTAGAGGGAATAAACTTGCCCGATTCCGTTATCCGGAAAGGGATCAACTCATATGTGCTCCATACAAACCGTGGTGACGTCAATATAGATACCCCCCACTTGGAAAAAACTATTGCTACCGTATACCGGGGAGGCGGCCCGAAGGGCATGATCGGGCATGATAAGGAGAGCTTCGATAACTTTCTGCTCCATTATGCCGTAAGCGAAGGGGCTGTCCATAAGCAGCTCAGGATCGATCATATCGAACGAAGGGAAAGGCCGGTGCTCTTTTCAAAAGACGGCGAGGTAATGGCTGCGGATCTTGTTGTCGGCGCTTTCGGTGTAAACAGCACCGCAGCAAAGATGTTCGAAGGTTTGGGGTTCGGGTACAAGGAACCGCCGACGGTCACAGCCGCGATATGCGAAATAAAAATGGGTGAAGAGTTAGTGGCAAAGCATTTCGGCAACGCGATCCATCTCTTTCTTCTTCCCGACACCGGTATAAAATTTGCAGCCATGGTCCCCAAAGGGCCCTATGTCTCTCTCTGCATATTGGGCAAGGATTTGAGCTCAAAAAAGGTGGACGATTTTATGTCAAAACCGGTGGTCAAAGCGGTCCTGCCAAAGCCTGCCGATTATCAGGTCGAATGCAGGTGTCTGCCCAGGATGAATGTCGGCGCTCCAAAGAGACCCTTTACCGACAGAATCGTCATGTGCGGCGATGCAGGCTCAACAAGACTCTTCAAGGACGGACTCGGAGCTGCATATCTTATGGGAAAGGCCGCTGCAAAGACGGTCGTATTTCGCGGCGTCGGGGAAACTGACTTCAGAGCAGATTACTATCCTGTTTACCGGGACATCGTGACAGACAATTTCTTCGGAAGATATCTCTATATGATTACCGACATCTACCGGAAAAACGGAATACTGACGAAAGGCCTGATCGAGACGATAAGAACGGAGCAGCACAGCGACGATATATTTAAACCGCTAAGCGGTATGATGTGGGACATGTTTACCGGAAACGAGAGATATAAACGGATATTGCCAAAGGCGCTGAGCCTCAAGATGCATTTAAATTTGTGGGAGCAGCTGGCGAAGGCCGTTGTCGGCAGGAATTAATTAGAGGAGGACCAGGTGAAAGACGGCGATTTTCTCGGAAGAGTTTATTCAGACGGCGAGGTCATTTTTAAGGAGGGCGACAAGGGCGAAGGGATGTACGTAGTCCAGTCCGGAAAGGTCCGGATATCAATGCAGACGTCTTCCGGTGAAGTGGTTCTTAACACCATCGGCAGCGGCGACATACTTGGAGAAATGGCCATCTTTGATAAGCAGCCGCGTTCTGCGACAGCCTCTGCTCTGGGCGAAGCAAGGATTCTGAGTGTTGACAAGGCGAAACTCTTCAGGCTTATAAGCGGAGATCCGACTACTGCATTCAAGATCATTGAGTCTATGAGTACAAGGATAAGAAGGCTGAGCGATGAGCTTTCGAAATATAAAAACGCGCAGTCAACATGAATGTAAGCTTACAAAATGGAAGAAACAGATCGCGCGCGAAGAAAAATAGGGCTTAATAAACTTATCTCCAGGAAAGAAGAGTCCGCTATTGTCTCGGATATCATTGCCCTCGCAGGCTGCGAGATCACCATCTATGACGCCGACGGCAGATTAATCCAGGGCAGGGACCAAACCGATGTTGCGAGGATACCCATTGAATTTGACGGCGATACAGTCGGCTGGGTGTCGGGGGGAGAAAATGCCCCGAAGGTGGCTGCGTTTCTGCGGTATCTTTACGCGACCGGCTCCAATAAAAGGGCCCTTGTAAAAGACTCTCTCGAGAAGTACAAGGAAATAACCCTGCTCTATGACCTCGGGGAGAAGATAACCGACTGCCTCGATATTCATAGCGTAGCGGTACTGATTATTGAAGAAACGAAGAAAATCATCAGGTCCGACAACGTCTCGTTGATGCTTCTGGAGGGCGACCAGGGCGAGCTTGCAATCCTTGAGGCGTGGGGAGAGGAATCCCCTGGAAAATTATGCATGAAAAAGGGGAAAGGAATTGCCGGCAGCGTCGCCGCCTCCGGGGCCGCAGAGATCGTCAATGATGTCGCAGCTGACAGCAGATTCATCGTCGGCGAAAAAATAATACACTCGCTCATCTGCGCGCCGCTCAAGGTCAAAGATAAGGTGATTGGGGTTCTCAACATCAGTTCCTCTCTCCCTCACTCCTACTCATCCGGAGACCTGAAAATGGCCATGGTTCTCGCCTATCAGGCCGCCATGACTATTGACAACGTCCGCAACCGCTCCGTCAGGGAGACCTTCGGACGCTATCTCTCGGATGAGATCGTACGAAGCATCCTGGAGACGCCCGGCGGGATGAACCTGGGAGGTGAGAAGCGGACCGTTACCATCCTGATGTCCGATCTGCGCGGGTTTACCTCTATCGGGGAGAGATCACCGGCAGAGAACGTGGTCGGCATGATAAACATCTATCTCAGCGTCATGACCGAAATCATTCTGAAATATCATGGCACGATCGATGAATTCATCGGGGACGCCATTCTTGTGATTTTCGGTGCGCCCATACAGCGTGATGACGACATGACGCGCGCCGTAGCCTGTGCCGTTGAAATGCAGACGGCAATGGAAGAGGTCAACAGGAGGAACAGGGAAGCCGGATATCATGAAGTGGCAATGGGTATCGGCATCAATACCGGCAGTGTGGTAGTCGGCAACATCGGATCTAATAAAAGAACAAAATATGCGGTGGTCGGCAGAAATGTAAACCTGACTTCGCGGATAGAATCATATACTGTAGGCGGACAGATCCTCGCATCCCAAGGCACGGTTGAGGCCTGCGGAGAAATATTGAGAATAGACAGCACTATGGAGGTCATGCCGAAAGGTGTGCAAAAACCGCTCACCATTTACGAGGTGGGAGGGATAGGCGGAAATTATAATCTTGTTCTTCCGGAGAAAAAGAGGACGGAGTTGCCGGAACTCGATCGCCCGCTCCTTGTTCGTTTTAAGGTGCTCGACGGGAAAAATGTCGCTGGGGAATCCTTTAAAGGCAGGATACTCAAGATGTCCGGCATGGAAGCAGAGATTCATGCTGATCTGATAACTGACAGATTGTCGAACCTCAGGATTACGCTGGCAGGGACCGGGAGCAATGAAACAGCACCAGAGCTTTATGCAAAGGTCACGGAGAACATATCGGCAGAGCCGCCGGTCTTCAGGGCATGCCTGACTTCAGCTGCGTCGCAGGTCCAGACATTTATGAATGCGGCATATTATTCCGGCGGGAAGGACCGTCATATGACGATCAAGTTCCTTGGCGTAGGTTCACAATTTTCGGGTCATGACTATTATCACTCAAACATGCTGATCACGGCGAAGAGCGGTAAGAAGCTGCTGCTCGACTGCGGGAGCGATATACGGTTTTCGCTGAAGGAAACTGATATCCCATTGGGAAGTATCGCGAGCGAAATTGATGCGGTATATATTTCACATCTTCACTCAGACCATATCGGCGGAGTTGAAACAATTGCTCTTTGCTCATATTTTAGTCCAGGAGACCAAAAACCGAAGCTTTTTGCAGAGGATGAAATGATCCCGAGACTTTGGCTTGACTCCCTGAAAGGCGGCCTGCAGTGCATCCAGGGCAGATGCATGGAACTCGGGGATTATTTCGAATGTTGCCCGGTGCCGGATGCAGGGTCTTTCCTTTGGGAAGGAATTAAATTCAGCCTTATTAAGATGCCTCATATACAAAGCGGGCAGAAGGAACATAATAGTTATGGTCTGATAATAGAGGAGCAGAGTGAAGGGGTGAACGTCTTCGTTACCGCTGATACCCAGTTTAGGCCTGAGCTGATTAATGAAATTGCCGAAGGTGTTGATCTTATATTCCATGATTGTGAAACATCCCGATTCAAGACGGGAGTGCATGCCCATTACGAAGAGCTATGCACCCTGCCTGAAGAGGTGAAGCTGAAAATATGGCTTTATCATTACCAGCCTGACCCCGTTTATAATCCCGAGGCCGACGGCTTCAGGGGATTTGTAATCAAGGGACAGGAGTTCGAAATTAAGCATAAACGTTACCATGATTGAAGTCATAGTATCCGAAGATCAGGTGCTTGAGCTGCAGTTCAAAATGGAAATCTGAGGAGAAGATAATGACACGTAAGCTCTCGGCGGATGTCATCAGAAAACGGAATCTGCAATGGGTGCTCCTGCCCATTGTCATAGTTACCATCGCACTGGGCTGGAAATATACTTTTCTGGGATACAGTGTGCCGATAGTCATGATGGCCGGCATGACGGTGGGGGCATTCAAAGGGCGTTATATGTGTGGGAATTTCTGTCCGCGGGGTGGCTTTGCGGACCGTCTGCTGTCGATGGTCAGTCGTGAAAAACCGATCCCCCTATTTTTCGGGGGTATGCAATTTCGGTTGATCGTTTTTGCTGCTCTCATGAGTTTTATGACTTTTCGGCTGATGAACAAACCTGCCGCTCTCGACTGGGCAGACCACATCGGCAAAGTTTTCTGGTTTATGTGTATTTTTACGACGAGTATTTCAGTGGTTCTGGGTGTAGTTATCCATCAGCGGTCATGGTGTTCCTTTTGTCCAATAGGCACTGTCGCAAATGTGGCGGGCAAAGGGAAATATCTTTTCCATATAGACAAAGATACATGCAAGGAATGCAGGGTCTGTGAAAAGGCATGCACCATGAAACTGGAAATAGTGAAATTCAGGCCGGAGGGGAAGCTTCTTAATCCGGATTGTCTCAAGTGTGGGGAGTGTGTCGGAGCTTGCCCCACAAAGGCGCTGAGTTTTCCTTTACAAACAGGATAGAGACGGATCGGCTTTTTGTGAAATTGCAAAGATAGGACTGTAACGGGGGCGAGGGATTTTCCTTCCATTGCTGCCGTCATGCCGAATTGATCAAGCAGTTTTCTGTATTGAATTGCACTGGTAATTCAATTTGCCTGTTGCATCACAAAGAAATTGATGCAAAATGATTTATTGAAAATTCTGAGGCCTCTCTATAGACTATTGAATGTTTACGCCTTAAAGGGGATACCATCATAATGTTCTGGAAAATAAGATGCGCAATATCAGTATAAGGGCCAAACTTGCACTCTGGGGGACCGGGACCATCGTCGTCTCGGCTCTTGCGATGGTTGCGGTCGGTTTATGGGAGGGCAATGTCTTCAGCGGCAAGGCGAGAGTGGAGGCCGAAAAGCTGATAGACGCCGACCTCGACCATATCACAGAAGGCGTTTACAATATCATCAAGTCACAGGATGAATCGATCCAGCAGAAGGTCAACCACGATCTGAATGTGGCGAGATACGTGCTGAAACGTGAGGGCGAGGTTGCTCTTATCGATGGGACGACGACCTGGAACGCCGTCAATCAGTTTACGGGGAAAGCTCAATCGGTGCAGCTGCCGAAAATGGCGGTCGGCAGGAAGTGGCTCGGACAGAATAATAAGCTTGTTGTTGAAACTCCGGTTGTCGATACGGTCAAGCGCCTGGTAGGCGGCACTGCAACGATATTCCAGCGGATGAACAGCCAGGGCGACATCGTGCGTGTGGCAACAAACGTTGAGAACTCTGACAAGACGAGGGCCATAGGCACCTATATACCGGCTGTTAACCCCGATGGACAGCCCAACCCGGTGGTTTCGACGGTCATGCGGGGGGAAACCTATCGGGGCCTCGCCTATGTTGTCAACGCATGGTATGTTACCGCCTATGAGCCGATTAAGGACCGCAGCGGCAGGATTATCGGCGTACTGTACGTCGGAGTGAGGCAGGAAAATATCGAATCGCTCAGACAGGCAATAATGCAGGTCAAAATAGGCAAGACCGGCTATGTCTTCGTTCTCGGAGGAAAAGGCAACAACCGGGGGAAGTACATCATTTCCAAGAGGGGTGAGCGTGACGGGGCTGACATATGGGACGAAAAAGACGCAAAGGGCAACCTTGTAGTCCAGTCCATCCTGAAGAGGGCGCTGAATTTGAAACCCGGGGAGTTCGCCTCTGAACGTTATTTATGGCGCAACCCCGATGATACGGGACCCCGCTGGAAGATCGCCAGGCTGGCCTACTATGAGCCGTGGGATTGGGTGATAGGGGCGTCGGTGTATGAGGATGAGCTGCAAAAATCTCTTTTTGTCATTACCGCCGGCTATAGGAAAATGGTCTATGGCTTCCTGCTCGTTGCGCTCTGCGTGTCTGTCCTTGGCGGTATTTTTACGTGGTTTTATGCCAGACATCTTACTGCTCCAATCACGGTCGTCACCAACGAGGCTACGAGGATTACCCTGGAGGAATTTCCCCGGCTTGTGACTACAATGCAATCGGTTGAACAGGGTGACCTCACGGTCAGTTTTCATTTCGAGACGAAATCAGTAGACATACATTCAGAAGACGAAATCGGTATGATGGCCGAAGCCTTCAACAGTATGAACATAGTCCTGGAATCTGTCGGTAAATCGTTTACACAGATGATCGCAAATCTGAGGGAACTCACGAACCGGCTTGAGGAGAGGGTCGAGGAACGTACAACCGAACTCAGGGAGTCCGAAAGCAAGCTTTCCGATATTGTAAGCTTTCTGCCGGACGCCACCCTCGTCATAGACCGCGAGGGCAAGGTCCTTGCCTGGAACAGGGCTATCGAGGCACTGACCGGGATCAAGGCGGAGGAGATGATCGGCAAGAGCAATTATGAGTATGCGCTTCCTTTTTACGGGGAGCGTCGGCCTATTCTCGTTGACCTGGCCTTAATGCCGTTTGAGAAACTCGATAACGCAGCGTATGCCAGTCTCCGGCGTACAGGGGAAGCGCTTACCGGAGAAGTCTTTACGCCAAGTCTGCCTGGGGGTGGCCGCTATCTCCTGGGGACTGCCCGGCCGCTCTACGATTCAAAAGGCGCTGTAGACGGTGCGATCGAAATAATTCATGACATCACAGACCGGCGGTTGTCGGAAGAGGAACTCAAAAAGGCGAAGGAGGCCGCTGAGTCGGCCAATCAGGCAAAAACAGACTTTTTAAATACCGTATCCCATGAGCTGCGCACCCCGCTGACCTCGATCCTCGGGTTTGCCAAGATTATTCGCAAAAAGTTTGATGAAACGATATTCCCGGCAATACGCATAGAGGACAAGAAAACCGAAAAGTCCATACGTCAGGTCAGGGGCAATATCGATATTATCCTGACTGAGGGTGAGCGGCTGACAAATCTGATAAACGACGTTTTGGATTTGGCAAAGATGGAGGCAGGCAGGACCGAATGGAAAATGGAAACGTTGCGTGTTGAAGAGATTGTCGACCGTGCACAGTCGGCAGCAGCTTCCCTGTTCGAGCAGAAAGGGCTCAGCTTGATCAGGGACATAGAGAAAGACCTCCCGGCAGTAACCGGTGACATGGACAGATATATCCAGGTGATGCTGAACCTTATTTCTAATGCGGTAAAGTTTACTCCGCAGGGTTCGGTTACCTGCGCTGCACGAAAGATGAACAATGAAATAGTATTGAGCGTAACTGATTCAGGCATTGGTATTGCGGAGGAAGACCAGCCGAAGGTGTTTGAAAAATTCAAGCAGGTTGGAGACACGCTCACCGATAAACCCTCCGGCACCGGACTGGGCCTTCCCATATGCAGGGAGATCATAGAGCATTTCGGCGGCAGGATATGGGTCGAGAGTGAGCCGGGGAAAGGCAGTACATTCTCATTTACGATTCCGCTTGGGCAGGTTTATACAGACGTTGCAAACCTGGACATGAATACACTCGTGCAGCGCCTCAGAGACCATGTCGCAACGATCCCGATCGTGGGGGGGCATGCTGAAAAGACGGTGCTTATCGTGGATGACGATCTGTCCATTCGTCAGCTTCTCAGACAGGAGCTGGAGGCGGACGGTTATAAGGTGAGCGAAGCTGCCGACGGACTGGAAGGTGTGCGAAAGGCAAAGGCCGGCTCGCCCGACCTGATTATCCTTGATGTGATGATGCCGCAGATGAACGGATTTGATGCAGCGGCGGTGCTTAAGAATGACCCCTTGACCATGCATATCCCTATTATTATCCTGTCGATAGTCGAAGACAAAGAGAGGGGATACCGTCTTGGCGTTGACCGGTATTTCAGCAAGCCGGTAAACACGGAGAAGTTGCTCAGTGAGATCGGGGTCCTCATATCCGAGGGTGTGTCGAAGAAGAAGGTCATGGTTGTGGATGAAAACGAGTCAACGGCCAAGACGCTGAAAGAGGTCCTTGAGGCAAAGGGGTACACGGTTGTTTCTGCGTGCACCGGCAAAGAATGTGTAGAAAAGGCCATCTCCGAGAGGCCGGATATGGTTATCATAGATACGTTGCTTCCGGATACTCACGATATCGTGAGGACTCTGAGGTTTGAAAAAGGATTGGAACATATCTATTTTCTCTTTGTGGAAGGCAGCAGGAAATAATAAGGAGGCAGGATGTCAAAGAAGTTATTGATCGTAGATGATGAACCCCATATACGTCTTCTTCTCGAACAAACCGTCGAGGAGCTTGAAGACGAGGGGGTGGAAATACTGATTGCGGACAACGGGGAGTCCGCCCTTGAGATAATCAGACGCGAGAGGCCGGGGATCGTCTTCCTCGATGTGATGATGCCGAAGATGAATGGCTTCGACGTATGCAATATGGTAAAAAAAGAAGAACCGATCGATGGCATCTATATCGTGTTGCTGACCGCGAAAGGGCAGGAGTTCGACAAAAAAAAGGGGGGCGAAGTCGGCGCCGACAGATACATGACAAAGCCCTTCAATCCGGATGAAATACTTGCTATCGCCGCAGAGGTTTTGGGGATTGAGTTAGAAAAATAGCCGCCTCGTACGCAAGCGGCAGCGACGACAATGTATGACGACGTATACGCATAACGGGCGACAGCCGCCTGTATCCTTTCATTGATTCGCAGAAGTTCTAGCAGTCTAATACGTTTATCCCGAACTTCTTCAGGGTAGCTGCAAGGCTTGAAACAGGCAGACCGATAACATTGAAATAATCGCCCTCGATCTTTTTCACAATAAGAGAACCGATCCCCTGAATCGCGTACGCGCCTGCCTTGTCCAGTGGCTCTTCTGTTCTGACGTATGCCCGTAGTTCAGCATCCGCCATCTTCCTGAACCAGACCTTCGTTTCTATCGAGCGGGAAGATTTCTTTCCGGTATTGGTATCAAAGACCGTATATCCTGTTATGACTGAATGCGATTTGCCATTGAGCAGGGTGAGCATCCGCATGGCTTCTTTATGTGTATGCGGTTTGCCCAACAGTTTACCCCTAAAAACAATGAAGGTGTCTGCCGCGATAATAACAGCATCCCTATGCTTATCTGCAACTGCCCTGGCTTTTTCGAAAGAGAGATATTGGGCGAGCTCATGGGGCTTGAGCTTAAGCCCAAGGTCTTCTTCATAGTCGCTCACATCGACCCTGAATTTCAGGCCGATGAGCGAAAGGAGTTCTTTGCGGCGGGGCGATGCCGATGCCAGGATGATCGTCCTCTGCTCAGACATACTGTCCTGCGGCATGACCTGACGCCCATGCCCAATGAAGGTTGTATCCGCCGAGCTGGCCGGTCACGTCAAGGACCTCGCCGACAATGTACAGGCCCGGAACTTTCTTTGTTTCCATGGTCTTGGATGATACCTCATTCGTATCGATTCCGCCAACGGTCACCTCTGCCGCAGCATACCCTTCGGTGCCGGAGGGCTTGATCTGCCATGCATGGAGCTTTTCGGCAGTTTCCCCAAGTTCTTTTTCGGTAAACTGGCAGACAGGTTTTGTCCGGAGATAATTGCTGCACCATGCCTGAATGAAGCGAGAGGGCAGATATTGAGAGAGCACTGTCTTGATATCTTTTCTGCTCTGACTGTGTGCAAGCAGCATATCATGAGCATCAGTTCCGGGCAGAAGATCGATGGAGAGCAGCTCACCTTTGTTCCAGTATGAGGATATCTGGAGTATGGCCGGACCGCTCAGCCCGCGATGCGTGAAAAGGAGACTGCCCCGAAAAGATACCTTGTTTATACTGACTTCCGCATCGATCGATACACCGCTCAGTTCCCTGAAAATCTCCAATTCCTTATGTGAAAAAGTGAGCGGCACAAGACCGGGCCGTGGTGATATAACGTTGATCTTGAACTGTTCTGCGACTCTGATGCCGAAGTCGGAAGCCCCGAGTTTGGGATATGACAACCCACCTGTGGCGATGACGAGTGATTCGGCCTGAAATGACCCTTTGTCAGTTTCGACGGTGAACAGGTGATTATGCGTAATCTCCCTGATACTGCAGCCCAGTCGAAATTCTGCAGCCGCTTTTTCGCATTCTGCCCTGAGCATTATGATGATCTCAGCTGAGGTCGTATCGCAGAAGAGCTGGCCTGCTTCTTTCTCGTGATACGATACCCTGTGTTTCCTGAGCAGGGAGATGAATTCTTCCGGCATATAGCGGGAAAGCGCAGATTTACAGAAATGCCGGTTCTGCGAAATATAGTGCTCCGGTGAGACATGCCGGTTCGTAAAATTGCACCTGCCGCCGCCTGATACCCTGATCTTGCTCCCGATCTTTTGGGTATGGTCAATGACAAGAACAGATCTCCCGCGCTTTCCTGCCTCTATTGCGCAGACGAGTCCGGATGCCCCGGCCCCTATGATGATGACGTCTTTTTTCATGGCGGTTTAATCATACCCCTCTTTGAAAAAGGGGGCAAGTGCTGCTATCAGGTTAGCCCCGGTAAACTACCTGATCTGCAGATATTCACGGGCAAGGGCGGGATACAGACGCGGATTAAAGAGGATGTTGGTCATAAAGTAGCATTCGTGGGTGCAGTAGCACTGGCTGTCTCTGATGCTGTTCAGTATTGCCTTTGCCCTGTCTGAGCGGAGAAGCTTCTGAATATCATACCCGTAATCCCTGATATTCCCCAGGCTTCTCCTCAGGATTTCGCAAGGGAAAACCTCTCCGGTTTCCTCAAGAACAACGTTTAACGCCCCTGCATAACAGGGGATCAGCTGTTTCTGCGCTTCATGAGTCCGGGAGATGAGACTGCGTTGAAGGATGTCCTGCGCTGCCTTGATGCGCGCACCCTGAAACCGATATTTTTTTGCCGATTCTTTTTTCTTCAGGTTTTCTTCAAGCCGCCCGATTGCGTGTTGATACTTACTTCGGTCAATATTGATAAAGCCCTTATCAGACAGGTTTCCCCTGACTAGGGAGATAGTATGGGTCTTTATGCTCTCCATGCTGCCCACAAAATCAATGATCTCATCCATGTGGTCCTGGTTTCCCGAGCAGAAGACCGTATTGATGCCCAGTTCAAAGTTGGGATACGGGTCAAGAAGGTCCTTGAGTCTTTGGTAGGTCTCGATGGTTTTTGAAAAACTGCCGGGAGTATTACGCAGTCTGTCGTGTGTCTCATTCAGTCCGTCCAGCGAGAGTTTCACCGCGATAATGCTCTTTGAACAGTCTTTAAGTATCTGCTCCGTCATTTCCCTGATGCGGCCGGGAAGCATACCGTTGGTAGGAAAAAGCATGATCGAAGGCTTATTGTTTTTGTAGAAGATCCTGCTAATCTCGGGGAGATCATCCCTGAGATAGATCTCTCCGCCCGAGAAGGCAAGCCAGAGCAGATTGCCCAGAGATGACGAAAACTTCCTGATCTCCTCAGAAGAGAGTTCCTGGTCAGAGGCGGTCTGGGCATCTTCAGATCTGAGATGAAAGCAGAAAGGACATTTGGCATTACACTTGCGCGTTATGAAGAACGTAAGATGGATTGGCCTTGTTTTGCTGAAGATGGAGCTTACATGACGGAAGGGAGAATACATTATGCCGCTTTCCTTCTTGCCTGAACATAATAGGCCACGCCTGCTGCGCCGCCGGCCGCAACAGCCAGAGGGTAGACCACTGCATAATAGAGCGCTGCCTTGATGCCGAATGCACGCCCTTTTTCCCTGAAAAAGGCCCTGATCAGAGACCTGCTGACCACAAGATCAAAGGCGAAGACTATGCTCATGCCGGCCAGATAAAAGGTGTCAGGAGAGATGATAAGACAGAGGAAAAAGAACCATAAGAGGGAAGCGCAGAAAACCGTGAATTTCAGTTCGATCGATGCGGTTCCCGAATCTGCCATAAGGTCCCTGTTGCCTATGGAGTAGGCTATCCAGTATTTTGATTTTCTGAAGGCATTGCTGAGGGATGTGCCCAGATTATAGTTGAAGATATGCCTGACCAATATCGCTTTGTCCATGCGGAGACGTTGTCCCGAACGCCTCAGCCTGTGGCTGAATTCCACATCCTCCATGACCGGTCCAAAGTCCTCGGGAAAGCCGCCGCTCCTTTGAAAGTTGTCGCGGCCTATTACCAGTGCATGGCCTGCAATATAGTCAGGTTCCGGTCTTCTGAGCTCTGAATAATTGATGAATATGGATTGGAAAGTGCTGAAAAAGGTGTCGTCAAAGGCAATTGGTGTGTAGCTTCCTCCGATGACATGCTCCTTGTTCCTGTCAAAGGCATGTATCGCATGCAGGATTGTATCGTCCTGGACAACGCAGTCTACATCGATAAAGAAGAGAGCGTTTCCGAGGCTGTTTCCTGCGCCGGTATTGCGCGCCTTTGATGCGCCTTCCTGCCTGTCGAGCCGGATCAGACGGCAGGGGAACCTGTTGATTAATTCAATCGAATTATCCGTAGAGCAGTCATCGACAACGATCACCTCAAAGGGCCGCGGCCTCGCAGAAAATAATGCCTTCAGGCAGGCTTCGATAAAGGCGCTGCCGTTATGGTTGGGAATGATTACCGAGAGCAGTGTACTCATTGGCGTATTATGAATTAAGACCTACTGATATGCCAATTAAATATTTCTCATTTTTGTAGTGGCGTAGTCAGTTGAATGCCGTAGCCGCTACGCCACCGTTGTCTGAGTAGTAGCCTCTCATGCGCAGACCATATGATTATCCGGCAAACAGGAAAACTTATCGGTCTGATTTGCTCGTGTTATACTTCTTGACATCCCAGATAATCGCGGTAAAATATAATCAAGAAAAGGATTTGCGGTACTCCGGACCGGGTGAAACCAAAGGATTAAGCAACTCGGTTAGGGAGCGGGAGTAGGATGCGGTGAGCATGCCTCCTGCAGTGAGGAGGAAGCCTGAAGCGTCTTTCGAAGCCCCCAATTAGAAAACGCTTTTGGTTTCCCGGATCTGGGGCATCGCATGTATCATACTGGAGCCGCTGTAGGGTAAATGGTCATACCCGGCGTGGTTTGGCTCAAAGCTGAGAAGCCGGCGCGTCTTTTATCGCGTTGACCCAAGGACGGCTCCATTATACTTCTTTAAAGGCCGGAAGCGTGGCGATATGCTTCCGGCCTTTTTCTGTTTTTACCTGACAGCTCCTTGACTGAAACAGGCCTATATCATTACAATAACTGTCTATGAAAAGTTTTATCGCAGCGAACTGGAAAATGAACAAGACGATTGCCGAGACTCGGGAGTTTCTGCGCGATTTTATCCCTGAGGTGATGAACGCGGCTGAGGTCGATATCATTATCGCTCCTCCCTTCACTTCTTTGGCTGCTGCCGGAGAGGCCCTGAAGGGAACGAATGTTCAGCTTGCGTCCCAGGACATGTTCTGGGAGGAAAAGGGTGCATATACCGGAGAGATTTCTCCTGCCATGCTCCTTGATGCAGGCTGCAGACATGTCATCATCGGCCACTCGGAGAGACGCCAGTATTTTCATGAGGACGACAGTGTGATTAATAAAAAGGTCAAGGCGGCAAAAAAGGCCGGTCTCGGCGTAATATTCTGCTGCGGCGAGTCTCTTGAGGAGCGTGAAGCGGGCAAGACCTTTGACGTGATCGGCCGTGAGGTCGAGAAGGGTCTTGAAGGTGTTGCCGCTGATAACCTGGTTGTGGCCTATGAGCCTATCTGGGCGATCGGGACAGGCAGGACTGCTTCGCCTGAGCAGGCCCAGGAGGTCCATGCCTTTATCAGGGAGCGTCTCCGGAAATTATATGGCAGCGCTGCCGAAGAAATCCGCATCCTTTATGGCGGAAGCGTGACACCGGAGAACATAGAGATTCTGATGGCTTGCAAGGATGTTAACGGCGGCCTTGTTGGCGGTGCAAGTCTTAAGCCCGACAGTTTTGCTAAATTAGTCTGTTATAAAAAGGAGAAGTAATGCTTTCAACATTGGTTTTGATCGTGCATCTTATTGTCAGTTTATTCCTTATCGTGATCGTGCTTATTCAGGGAGGCAAAGGGTCTGAGATGGGCGCGGCGTTTGGCGGTTCAAGCCAGACGTTGTTTGGCGCGCGGGGAGCCGCGACCTTCTTCAGCAAGCTCACAACCGTTGCGGCTGTTGTATTTATGATCTCGTCTTTTCTTCTTGCAATAGTCCAGTCAAGAAGCGGTTCGATCATGAATTCTGTTCCTGCCGCTACTCAACAGCAGCAGAGCAACATCCCTCAGGGAGCTACCGGCCCTGTACAGGGTCAGCCAGCACAACCTGCTCAACAGTCCGCACCTGCAGCCCCTGCGAAATAGCAGAAATCTGAAAGATCGCTAAAGGGCATATCCCGCATCACGGATGCGGAATATGCCCTTTGTTATTAAGGGGCAGATGATGTTCTGTGCGTGATAACGCACGGCCCTCAGGCAAGCGGTTTTGTTTTAAGGAATGAACCAAGCTCCCGGTCGATCCTGCGGATATGACTTCTCAGCCAATCGATAACGAGCTGATTTGTCATGATGACCGCAGTAAGACCGATGCTGTCGGCTTTCAGATGATCTTTTACTTTTGAGAAGTTCTCCATAAATTTCAGATGCTCGGCCTTGTGATGTTCATACTCAGGGTAATTGAAATGAATCATCTGTTTTTCTTCTTCGGCGAAATGGGTCACGACATAATCCTCCAGAAACTTGACGACGGGAATGACCTCTTCCTTGCCCTTTCCCTTATTGCAGGCTTCGAGAAGGCTATTGATCCTTCGAAATAGTTCCTGGTGCTGGGCATCAATGCGTGACACTCCGGTTGCCAAATCTTCAGTCCATTCTATTGCCATATCACTCCTCCACACAATCCTTAACGTAACTTTGCAGCCAAGGGCTGCTATCTTCTTCAGTCGTTTTGTAGCAGGGCTATTGACCCCAAGCAAGACAAAAAACATCCTAATTCCGTCGACTTCTCTGCAAATCGTGCTTCATCAATTGGATTAAGAGAAGATACCTAAACCGTATGATGCATCGTACCGCTTATGGCCCTGAGTCTCTAAGCCGATGTCCCATGCTCGTCATCATCGTCATCCATCATCCGGTATTTTGGACCCTCAGGATCATCATACTGACCGCTTTTGACGGCCCAGATAAAAAAGAGCCAGGCCCCGATACCAAGCACAAGGGAAAGAAAGATCAGAAAAATGAGGGTCCACATCAGGCTGCCGCTCCTTTTCGTATCCTTAGCGAGTTGAGCACCACAAAGAGGGAACTTGCTGCCATGGCCCCTGCCGCGATGATCGGGTGGAGCACTCCTGTAATGGCAAGAGGTATGGCCACGATATTATAAAAGAAGGCCCAGAAAATATTCTGTCTGATTACGCGGTACGCACGTAACGAGAGGTCCAGGAAATAGGGTATAACTGAAAGATCGCTCCTGACCAGGACAGCGTCTGCACTCTCCATGGCAATATCCGTTCCCTTGCCCATGGCAATCCCTACAAAGGCTTCAGTGAGGGCGGGGGCATCATTGATGCCGTCGCCGACCATTAATAACCGTGCTCCCCTCTGCTGAAGCTCCCTGATATAATCTCTCTTGTCGCCCGGTGACATCTCAGATACAACGTGTTCTATGCCCGCTGCCGAAGCAACCGCGGCCGTAGTGGTTCTGTTGTCTCCGCTGACGACCGCAACACGCTTTCCTCTCAGCAGTATTTCCTTGACCGTATCAACAGATTCTTCCCTCAGACAGTCAGAAACAATAAAGATAACTCTCAGTATCCCGCCCCATCCCATATAGATGACCGTATCTCCTGCCTTTTCATAAGGGAGCGCGAGATTCTCGATCGGCGTGGAAAAGGATGGGGCAATCATGGCGTGGTCTTTCATGAAGGCCTCATTGCCCATTACAATGTCCTTATTGTCTACGGAGCCCTGAATGCCGCGCCCCGGCATGGTCTGGAAATTCCGTACCGGGAAGAAATCCCCATTCCATGCGCTGACAATGGCACGACCGATACTGTGCTCTGACAGGTTTTCCATCGAGGCTGCCATTCTGAGGATATACTGGCTGTCCAGACTGCTGTCAAGCGTCAGTACAGCCTTGAGGGATGGCCTGCCCTCTGTTATGGTGCCGGTCTTGTCAAAGACGACCTGGTCAAGTCTGCTGGTATTCTCGATAACTTCGCCTCCCCTGATCAGTATGCCGCGGGATGATGCCATCGTAGTGAAAACAAGCACGGCAAGGGGTGTTGCAAGGCCGAGGCTGCAGGGGCAGGCAATAACCAGCACTGATACACCGGTCATGAGAGCATCATTCATAGATGCTCCCCTGAAGAAATACACTGCTACGGTTACGAGCGAGGTGATCAGAATGGCAGGCACAAAGTACCCGACGATCCTGTCGGCCAATATCTGGAGGCGCGGCTTGCCTGCCTGTGCATCTTCGACCGCCCTGATGATGCCTGCCAATACCGTCTCTTTTCCGGTGTGCGTCACCTCAAAGATCAGCGTGCCGAAAAGATTCATGCTGCCGCCGATCACCGGGCTGCCCGGGGTTTTTCTGAGCGGTCTCGATTCACCGGTCAGGATCGACTCATCGGTTTCGGACTCGCCATAGACAACCCTGCCGTCAGCAGGAATCCGCTCTCCAGGTATGACCTTCACACGATCGTCTTTTTTTAATGCGGCAAGGGGAACCATCACCGTTTCTTCAGTGCTGAGGTCCTTGGTGCTCCCTTCCGATTTCTGAAGGATTCTCGCTTCCCTGGGCGCAAGCTCGGAGAGCCTCTCGATGGTCTCAGACGCCTTGCCCTTTGCGGTAGACTCTATATAACGGCCAAGCAGTATGAGTGTGATGATCATGGCAGCGGTATCAAAATAGACAGTGCCGCCGATGAATATCTGGTACACGCTGTACATAAACGCCGAGCCTGCACCGATCGAGATGAGAGAATCCATCGTAAAATGAAGATGCCGAAGACCGGAGAGAGTACTGCGTATAAACGGCATGCCTGAATATGCGATCACCGGAATCGTCAGCATCATGGCGATGATCTCAAAAATGATCTTTGTTCCGGAATCGATGCCCTGAAAATATCCGGCATAGAGTGCGATGCTGTATATCATAAGCTGTGAAGAGAGGAAGGCTGCTGTACCGAAGCGCACCAGCAGATCCCGCGACTCTGCCTTCCGTGCCGCGTATTGTTCTGATTCCCGGTATGGTCTTGGGGTGTAACCGATTGCCTGAACTCTCCTCAGGATCTTTTCTAACCCTATGACATCAGGATTCCAGAGTATCTTCGCCCTGTGGGTGGCGAAATTTAGACGCGCAGAGGTAACGCCTTCAGCTCTCAACAAAAACTTCTCGTTCAGCCAGACGCAGGAAGCGCAGCGAATGCCGTCAATAAAGATGTCGATTTCAGAGCCCTGCCCGGTCGACCGCACATCCTCGCCGAAGGCCTTAAGGTCAAGTTCTTTCAGGGGATTGGCCGGGCTGCCCGGTGCATCCCAGTGCCTTTTGTCATAGAAATCGGCCAGGCCTTCGCTCCTGATCAGAAAAAAGACCCCTCTGCAGCCATGACAGCAAAATACATGCTGGCAGCCATCCACGTCCTCACGGATCGCATCCCGTTCGGGAAAGGTGAGGAGGCAATGGTCACAGGTGTTTTTTTGCATTTCAGTATCTGAAGGAGCGATAGATGAGCATCGCTCCGATGATGATCATAATAACGGAAGAGATCCGGTAAAAGCGTTTTCGTATCCATTGTCCCTTGAGTGCTGCGATCCGCCCTATCAGAAAAAGGGAGGGAGCTGTTCCGGTACCGAAGAGAAAAAGCATGAGCATGCCCTTGAGAAATCCCTCTGCTTGACTGTTTGCGCCGGCGCCGGCGCCCGCTGCTGCTATATAGGCGGTATAGAGCAGACCGCAGGGAATGAACCCCGTTGCCATACCTATGGCATAAAACGAGCCTGAAGAATGCGTCCCTGAGATAAACGCTATCGTGCGGTTGATTGCAGTGGACAAGGCTGAAGCAAGACGGTTCTGCCCTGAAGCGCTGTCGCTGCTTCTGCCGAAAGAAAACCAGCCCGTCGCTGCAAGCCCCATAATGATCATCAGTGTGCCGATGCCTGCCATGGTAATATTCTGAAACCTTTCGATGGTTTGAACTACGCCTGCAAATGAACCGGTAAGCCCCATAATGCCGCCGATAAGTTCAGGGCGTAGGTGGCGACAATCGGGCCGCACATGCCGCTGCAGTGTCCGAGCCCGCCAAGCAGGCCAGACCCCAACATAAGCAGATAGATCGAATCACTGGCTAACATGGAATGTATAGGATACCTTGCCGGCCCCCGGAATTGTTACTGCCGCACGCCAGAGTTTTTTGCCGCTGGGGCAGCGGGGAATGATTCCCTTGCCACGAAAGGCTCCGTCCGGGGACTTCTTCAAAATGACTTCGTTTCTGCCCATGTACATGCCGGGCATCGAGATATCGAGAAGCAGTGTCGGTGCACTAATTCTCCCGACACCGCTGACCGTAAAAGTGAGCTCTTTCATGGTCCTTACCGGCCTGGGTGTGATGTCGAATGTGACCTGCCTGCCAGACACGGCGCTGCTGCAGGGCCCCAGATCAATGGAGCAGTCAGGGGTATCAGTTGCGGCAAGAGCAGGGGGATAAGCCGGAAACAATACGCAGCACAGGAAAACGATTGATATGATCAATTGCATCAGGGTCTCTTCTGATTTGCAAAGAGGGTGCGTTCAAACGTGATACTTCTGGAGCTGTCTCTGACCTGAACCTTTGCATCCCAATATCCATAAAGCGGCAGGTCTGCATTTGCGGTATACTGCCCTTGTTCCGTCTTTGCCGCCGCATATGTTTTGTCATAGTCTTTTGACGAGGGTCTGCTGATGCTCAACGCAATCTCAACATCGGAAAGTGGTGTTCCATTTCTGTCTGTGAGCAAAAAACGGATATCGTTTTTCCCTGTCGTAAAAGACGGGTTCAAAACATCCAGTCTCCAGCCTGATGCCTCTTTTTCATGATGTGCCGCGTCATAGGCCAGACCCCGTTCATAGGGTCTGTCTACAACGGTTCCGTCAAATGTCCTGGTGCCTATGACCACAGCGCCGATAACGGCGCTCAGGCCGATAATTGAGACGACAATAAGCAAGAGTTTCATTTGCCCTCCGAAGGAGCTGTAATGCTGAGGATTTTTACGATCTTTGCTGGAGAAGGCTGAGAGGCCTCAAAAATCAGTTCAACGCTCCCGCTTACTTTTCCCGGGATAAAGAGGTAGACCGTTATCCTCCTGTATTCTCCAGCCTTGAGTGCGATCTTCTCCGGAATGACTTTCACGGTCTGCCCTTCAGTCGTGGCAGCTGTCCTGAATTCCATAACGCCTCTGCTTTTGTTCTCAGCTGCCAGGACAAAGGAATTAAGGAGCTCCCCTGTATCGGTAATGCGCGGTTTCATATCATAATTAGGCATGACGGTCAGATCATAGGGATTTCTGGTATACGAATGATAAACGAAGAAGAGAAAGAAAAGGAGCGTTATAACGCCGATAAGCAGAGCGTTCGGCCTCAGGAGATTCCGCTCATTGCCTGGTCTGCCGAAAAAATAGCCGATCAGTCCGGGTTTCTGTTTCTTCTCCATCTTGCCCGAGCAGGTGTCAAGGCATTCTGCGCAGTTAATGCAGGCCGCGTTGATCCCTTTGCGGATATCGATGCCGACAGGACAGACCTTGACACATGCCCTGCAGTCCATGCAGTCGTCCTCTCTCCGTTGGTCAAAGGCAATCACCATGGTGTTGTTGTCGAATAGGGCCCCCTGAAGTTTTGCATAGGGGCAAACGGTCTTACACCAGGTATGCCGCAGAAACGCGTAATCAAGAAATAAAATGACGCTCAGGGATAGCCAGAAGCCCCAGGTGATCAGCCCGAGATGTCCTGCCAGGAGTGCAGGCAAGAAGTCATAGGGAGAGACGAAATACCAGATCAGACTGGCGGCCACCACGATACAGCAAAGGAGGGTGAGGAAGTAAGCCGCTATTTTTTGTGTGATACCCTTTGTGCTCGCCCTGTCCAGAAACGACGTGATGTCGATGATCACGGTCTGCGGACAGAACCATCCGCACCAGATGCGGCCAAAAAGCAGGGTGATAAGGATAATGAGAAAGGTAAGGAAGAAGAGCCCCATAAGGACGATAAAAAATTCATCCATCCAGAGGCTCACGCCGAACACGTGCAGTCTCAGTGATGCAATATCAAAGCGGAGAGCACTCTCTCCATTAATTCTTACAAAGGGGGTCCCCAGGATAACCAGTGCCTGGATAGCTTCTGCAATGCGGCGCCAGGGCTGAATCCTCTTAATTGTCATCTTCGAACATCTTGTACTTCGGGTCCTCCACTTTTTTGTGTCTTTTTCTGGAATAGTAAAAGGCAATGATAATGCCGAACAGAATAACAAGCGTCAGACCGAAGACAAAATATGCAATGCCTTGAGCATTCATTACTTTTTGTTTCCCCTCATCATGAAGTAAAGGATAACGATTGCGGTTGTCGGTATTACCGTAAAGGCGATGGTTGCAAGTATTGAAATATCCATATAAACCTCCTGTTTTTTTGTGTCAGTGTCAGATAAGAAAAGTGGGCAGTGTCAGTGATCAGTTTCTGTCTATTGTGAAACTAACCACTGACACTGCTGTTATTGCTTCTTATTTCTTTACGGATTCCTCATAAGCTCCGGACTGGGTCCATCCGCTGATCGACGGCGAATACATCGCAAAATAGTAGATGCCCCAGAGGATAAGACCCCAGAAGAGGATCAGCCAGCCCACAGGAAGTTTTCTGGCCGTGTCCTTTGCTTCAAAATCTTCAACGTTGGTATCGTCAAAATCTTCTGCCATGGCTTCCTCCTGTTATTGTGCATGCTGTTCGTGTCTGATGTACCAGACAAGCGACCAGATCGTATTTTTGTCAAACTGTGTTCCATAGGGCGGCATTCCTCCCTGCGTGCCGTCTGCAATGATCGTGAATATCTGTCCATCAGTCACGCTGCCTTCCTTACCGAGCCAGATGTTGTCCTGAATGCTCGGTCCTATGCCGCCTTTGCCGTCTTTGCCGTGGCAGGACTCACAGTTTTCCTTGAAGATGCGCTCCCCCAGCTCATGGGTCTTTGAATCTTCTGCAAGAGGGTTCTTCTCATCAAAAGGAATCGTGACAACGGCAGGAGCTTTCGCAACTGCTATGCCGATTACCTGCATATAGGCGACAAGTGCATCAAGCTCTGTCATGGTCGATAGGGCTGCAATCTCATCCTTGGTATAGGGGAACCCATTAGCCTTCATATGGGCTTCCATGTCTGAGGGATCGAGCTTGCTGTCTTTCAGCCAGCCGTATTTAGGCATATTCGACTGGGCAAATATAGCCTGCGGATCGGTAAAATGTCTGTAATGCCAGGCGTCCGGATATTTCCTGCCGATACGCGCAAGGTCAGGGCCGGTCCTCTTTGAGCCCCAGAGGAACGGACGGTCATACGCGAACTCGCCGGCCTTTGAGTAATCGCCATAGCGCATCACTTCTGTTTTCAGTGGTCTTACGGTCTGTGTATGGCAGTTATTGCAGCCTTCACGCTGATAGATGTCCTTGCCGGCCAACTGAAGCGCTGTGTAGGGCTTCAGGTTTTCAAGCTTCGGATGCATGCCCTCAGTGAACATGGGGAAAAAGACGGTTGCGATCGTGCCGATAAGGATGACGACCGCAGCTACGATGGCGAACATGATCGGTTTTCTGTAGATTTCACCAGCCATGGTCCACCCCCTATGCCCGCGATGCCGCAAGTGCTTTGCCCTTGCGCATCGTCATAAAGATATTGTAGATAAAGAAGAGCATGCCGACCGTGAAGATCAGACCTGCAACCGTTCTGAGCTGCCAGAAGGGATAGTTCTTTACCAGCCCTTCCATGAACGTGTATTTGAGGCTTCCGTCAGCGTTCGTTGCCTTCCAGAGCGCGCCCTGCTGAATGCCCGTGATCCACATCGTGACCGAGAACATGAGCTGGCCGATCAGCACAAGCCAGAAATGGGTGTTTGCCACCTTGATGCTGTAGATCTCGGTGTTATAGATCTTCGGGATAATGTAATAGACGGATGCGGCTACGGTCATCGTGACCCAGCCCATGGTGCCCATATGAACATGTCCCGGGACCCAGTCAGTGTAATGGATGAGTGAGCTCACGACCCTTATTGCCTGGGTAGGACCCTGCACGGTCTGCAGCCCGTAGAAGGTGATTCCCATAATGAAGAATTTTGTCAGATAGTTGGTCTGCATCTTGGACCAGTCAGAGCCAACCGTGTAATATCCGTTGACAACCGAGCCCCAGGACGGAGCGATCAGAAACAGCGTAAAAACGATGCCCAGGGTCTGGATCCAGTCAGGAAGGGGTGTGTACACAAGATGATGCGCGCCTGTCCAGAGATAGGCGAATACCAGAGACCAGAAGGCTATGATCGCGAGTCTGTGGCTGAAGATCGGCAGCCCCGTTGACTTTGGCAGGAAATAGTAGAACATTGCCAGTATGGGTGTTGTGAAGATGAAGCCGACGGCATTATGGCCATACCACCATTCTACGTTGGCGCTGTTTACCCCTGTAAAGAGATGGTAGGATTTGAAGAGACCCGCCGGGATCGAGAGGTTGTTGACAATATAGAGCACGGCAACGGCAATGACCGTTGCGATGATATACCAGAGCGAGATATACATCTGCTGCTCTTTCCTCTTGATGATCGTGCCGAAGACATTGACCGCAAAGATGACCCAGAGGATCACGACCCCGATATCAAGGGGCCATTCAAGTTCAGCGTACTCAAGGGACTGGTTCATTCCCATGAAGAGGCTGACGGCTGCCAGCGCTATTGCAGCATTAAAGAGATAAAGATGAAACCGTGCGAGTTTCGGGAAAAGAAGAGGCCTCTTGGTCAGCCTCATTACAATGTAGTAAGAAATGCCGAAGATCGCCCCAATGCCGAGCCCGAAAGCGAGCCCGTTTGTGTGTACTACTCTCAGTCTTCCATAGGTGAAAAAGGGCGGTATATTCAGTTCAGGCTTCCACAACTGGATCGAGATCCAGAGCCCGATGAGAATACCGACCACTCCCCAGAAGATCGAGGAGACGATAAAGCCTTTTACCGTCTGGTGGTCATACTGATAGTCAGTCATGCCGGAAATCCTCCTTTGACAAATAATTCTGAATAAGCCTCAAAGAAGCTTTATGATTATCTTGATTTCTTTGTTGTTGCCGCAATTTCGGCAAAGTTATGTTTTCTGAGCAGTTCATTGACCTCTCCCCTGAGTGTTATCCATACGGTATGCACCGCGCAGGTCTTGCTGAACCCGCAGACTGAGCTGTCGACAGCACAGGTGTTGAGGGCAACAACGCCTTCGATCGCCTCTATGACGTCTAACAGGTTGATATCCTCCGGGGCCCTGTTCAGCTGGAACCCGCCCTTGACACCTCTGAAGGATTTGACCACTCCGGCCTTTACCAATTTCTGAAGGATCTTTGCCAGAAAGCTTTTCGGTGTTGCCATTTCACGCGAAATCTCATCAACCATGACAACCTTGTCGGTCTGGCCTGAGAGATATAGTACGCAACGCATGGCATAATCTGTTTCCCGTGTTATCTGCATGTTTTCGTCATCTCCCTATCGTATTTCAGGACTGTTCAACTCTTGATTGCTGATCCAATCATATCAAATCATGATTATTAAGCAAGATGAAAATAAGTTAATATAAGATTAATTTACTCTTGATTAAATTCTATGTCAAGCATAAAATAAGACTAATATAATCCAATTTTAAGGAGATACGCATGGCACGATCGTTCAGAGATAAAAAAGTGAAGTAAATACAGGGAGATAGAAAAAATAGGTATTCATCAGGGCCGAAAAAACAGTTTCGGCTTTATCATGGTTCTATGATAGGATGAAACAGAAAGGAGCGCTTGAGATGAAAGATATCAGGATAATATATAGCAGTGTGGAAGAGATGGTTCGTATCCCTGAATCCGTCACCTGCCCCAAGTGCGGTGGCCAGATAGGGCTCTGGACAGAGTCGATCATCACGATATGCTGGTTTTGCGGATTTCATCTCTTCAGGAAAGAGGCGATCATCAATTAGCGTTATACCTTAGGGTCATCGGCCCGAAAAATCATATTGATCAGCATATGGAGGAAAGATTATGAGCGAACACTATGGCATTAAAGTTGGAGAACTGGTCCCGGATTTCAAGATCGAGACGTATGAACCGTCAAGAGGTGACTTTGGAGAGATCAGCCTGGCAGAACTGAAGGCAAATAAGAAATGGACGGTGCTGTTCTTCTATCCGGCCGATTTCACCTTTGTCTGAGCTACTGAATTCGCTGCTCTGGCAGAGCAGCACGAGAATTTCAAGGCAGCCGGCTCTGAACTTATTACTGTCAGCACCGATACGAAATTCGTACATCTTGCCTGGCAAAAGGATGAAAAGATGCTCGAAAAGGTGAAATACACCATGGGCTCAGATCCGAATGCGAGACTCTCAAAACTCTTCGGTGTATACGACAGAGAGGCCGGACTTGATCTGCGGGGAACTTTTGTCATCAGCCCTGAAGGCAAGGTCATGAACGCGGAAGTGAACTTCTTTAATCTCGGAAGAAATATCGAGGAGATCCTCCGCAAGGTGAAGGCGAACAGCTATCTTGCCGCTCATCAGAATGAGGGCTGCCCTGCAAAATGGCAGAAAGAAGGCGACAAGACTCTTACGCCGTCTGCCCAACTGGTAGGCAAAGTATTCGAAGCCCTGAAATAGTGGTAAAATACTCCTAAAACGAGGAGGGTTAGGCATGGCTACATTACCGAATCAGTTTATGAGCATCAGGAAGAGGTTTGAGAAGTTTTTTAAGGCTGTTGAAAATGTAGGAAAAGAGGCAAAGGCTGCAGGTCCGCTCAATAAGAAGACCGCACATCTGATACAGCTTGCTGCAGCAGCGGCAAGCCGCTCTGAGGGTGCTGTTCATTCGCATACCCGGAGAGCGCTTGAGGCAGGGGCAAAACCTGCTGAGGTGTACCATGCGATTATCCTGCTGACAAGCACAATCGGCTTCCCGACGGTTTCAGCAGCACTCTGCTGGGCTGATGACGTTATCGGTGAAAAGGCAAAGAAAAAGTAAGCTATAGCGTTCTTAGTCAAAAATAGAGGTGAACAGGAAGCTGTTCACCTCTATTTTTTTGTGGATGAGGCGTTCAACTGCGATCGATAAAATTCAGGAGCAGGCAGGCCTGATTTAGCTCTTCATGCTTATTGATCCTGATCGTCAAAATTCTGCCAATAAAGATGTTTCAGATACCTGGGGAAATTGATCCGGTGCTTACGCTGCAGATCTGCGGCTGTGCAACGGTAATCCGGCAGATGACGACAGGCCGCAGGATTTTCAAAGCCGAAGGCAACTGCATTCCGATACGACTCAGAGAGCAGGAGCTTTAACGTATTATTTTCAAAAGCATCCTGAATTGATTTGTACAGTGCATGAAAGTCATGTTTGGGACTGTTCCATAAATTCATGATGAATACTCCGTTTTTGTTCAGCTGCATGCGGCAGGAGGACAGAAAATCCTTGTCAAGAAGAGGGGCAGCAGGGCCAGTTTCATCAAATGCGTCGACGATGATTATATCGTAGTTATGGGAATACGCCCTGCGGAGTCCAATAAAATCTTCGCCTGCTGCATGAAATATCCGTAAATTTGTATTGTCCGCCGGAAGGCGAAAATAATCCTTTGAGAGATCGATAACCTGTTGCCTGATTTCGACAACATCTATGGCAGAATCCGGCAATGCCTTCAGCAGGAAGTGGACCAGCGAACATCCGCCAAGGCCGATTAGGAGAACCGATTCTGGCTCGCACTTAAAGAGCAGCCCGCTCATCATAGCCTCATTGTAGTCTTCCAAAAGTAGATCAGGCCTGTCAGTCTGAATAGTACTTTGAATTATTCCTTCACCGAAGTAGAGGGTGCGCTTATTGCCTTCCTCAGCAATGATGATCTCTCCATATTCATCACGACGCCGGCAGATTTCGTCGCCTTTTATTCTGTCTTTCCCCATTTTAGGTATCCAGTTATTATGTCGTTAGAATCATGCATCTGTGGATATATGCTTTTCCCGCATGATGATGTATCCATGAATATCTGCACTTGGTCATCGGTGAATGCATAAGAGGGATGGCTTTATCTCTGTTGCCCCCTGCGTAAGTCTAATGAAACAATCGGGAAATGTAAATAAATAATGTAAGTGATGGTCAGGTGATCTTATCGTCGATTCGCAGGTCTGAGCGTATTTCTGGTAAAATTTCAGATGGCCATGATACGTGTCGAGAACCTGGTAAAGAAATTCGGGAACATAACCGCAGTAGATAATGTCTCCTTTGATGTTGAAGAGGGGACGATCTTCGGTTTTCTCGGCCCAAACGGCGCAGGCAAGACAACCACCATCAGCATTCTCTGCACACTCCTTTCCCCTACCTCCGGCAGGACCTTCATTAACGGTTTTGACTGCAACCAGGAATCGTCAAAGGTGCGAAGCGCCATCGGCATTGTCTTTCAGGACAGTTCGCTCGACAAGGACCTCACAGCCCGGGAAAATCTTGTCTTCCATGCCTATCTGTACAATGTCCCAAAGTCGGATCGGAAGCAGAGGGTGGAGGAAGCCCTGCAGTTCGCAGGTCTTACCGACCGTGCAGACGACCTGGTAAAGAAATTTTCCGGGGGCATGAAGCGTAGGCTTGAGGTCGCACGCGGTCTTATCCACAGGCCAAAGGTGCTCTTCCTCGACGAACCGACACTCGGCCTTGACCCCCAAAGCAGGGCAAGCCTCTGGGAGTTCATTAAGGGCCTGCAGGAAAAACATAAGGTAACGATCTTTATGACAACGCATTACATGGAGGAGGCAGAGGTCTGCGACAAGATTGCGATCATTGACCGGGGCCGGATCATTGCCTCAGGTACGCCTGCCGAATTGAAGAAGATCGTCGGCGGTGACGTGATCTATCTCAGGACCACGGACAACGGCAAGGCGATGGCGGATATTAAAAAGCTCTTTGATACGGAGGTGTCCGAGAAAGAGGGAGAGATCTTTATATCTGCCATGAAAGGGGAAGCCTGCATCCCTGCCCTGATCAGGGAGGTCGGCGATAGCGTCCTTTCCGTGCGCATGCAGAGGCCGACGCTGAACGATGTTTTTCTCAAACTCACCGGCAAGGAGATCCGCGAAGGGAGCGGCGCAGGCAATGATGACATAAAGACCATGGTGCGCTCATACAGGAAACGGCATGATCGAGACTAATGTGATCTATGTGATCGTTGCCCGTGAATTCAAGAAATTCATCCGGGAAAAGAGCAGGCTCGTCTCTACGCTGGCCCGTCCGCTGCTCTGGCTGTTTCTTATCGGCGGTGGTATGTCGCGACTCGTTCCCGCAGGAGAGAATGTCTCCTACATACAGTTTATATTCCCAGGCATCCTTGGCATGACCGTTCTTTTTACGGCTATTTTTTCCTCCATTTCGATCATATGGGACAAGGAGTTCGGATTCATGAAGGAGATCCTCGTGGCGCCGGTATCCAGGTTTTCCGTTGTGATAGCCAAGGCGACAAGCGGGATGGTGCTCTCGACGTTCCAGGCGATCATCGTCCTCTGCCTCTTCCCTGTTATCGGGCTGAGGCTTGACCCGCTGCAGGTGATCGGCGTCATCCTTGTATCTGCAATCCTTTCCTTTGCCCTTGCCGCCTTTGGAATCCTGCTTGCTTCGTTTTATGAGAACTACGAGAGCTTCAGCGTGATCATGAATTTTATCGTGATGCCGATGTTCTTCCTGTCCGGCGCGATGTATCCGGTAAAGCTCCTGCCGGATGTGCTGAAGTTTATTTCGAAGTTGAACCCGCTCACCTATGGCGTTGATGCGCTCAAGAACATTGTTTTTCCGCATGAGACAGGGCGGATGAGCGCAGACTTTTCGCTCTCCCTGGATGTCCTTGTTATCTGCAGCCTGGCCGTGGTCTTTGTGTTTGTGGCAGGGAAGGTTTTTGAAAGAAAGCAGTAATGTCTCACCGCACATGAACCGAGTTCAGGCGCTGAGTCCGGTCCTGTCTATTCCATCCGGGGCAGCAGGGAGATGAAACGCTCCACGATCTCAGGATCGAACTGTGTGCCTGCATGTTTTATCAGTTCTTCCTTTGCCACCTGGATGGGAAGCGGGTCCCTGTAGGGTCTTTTCGACATCATCGCATCCCAGGAGTCGGCGATACCTATGATCCTGGCTTTTAATGGTATCTCTCTGCCCTTGAGGCCATGCGGGTAGCCTGAACCGTCGTATTTTTCATGGTGATGCCGTATCGCCGGCAGGACCGGCTTCAGGAAATGGATCGGTTCGAGTATCTGCATGCCTCGTTCAGGGTGGGAGCGTATCTCTCTCTGTTCCTCCCCGTCAAGGCGGCCATTCTTTCTGAGAATTTCTCTGCCGATACCGATCTTTCCTACATCGTGCAGTGCTGCCGCAAACCTGAGATGTTCTTTTTCCTGTGCGCTTAAACCCATGGCGTCTGCCATCCTCATGCTCAGGGCAGCTACCCGTTCGCTATGGCCTCCCGTATAGGGGTCTTTCGCCTCTATAGCATTGGCAAGCGCGGTGACCGTCTGAAGATAGGAGGTCTCGATATCGTCGAAAAGCCGGCTGTTGACGATGCCGGATGAGATGATGTCAGAGAGGAACTGGAAAAACTCAATCTCGTCATCACTGTAGTGATGCGCCTCATCGGATGTCAGGTACAGTATCCCGGTGATCTGATCCTTTGCCTTCAGCGGTATTGCGATCTCGGTCATCGTATCGATCGGCATATCGAAGGGATTTTCTCTCGAATAATTGACGAGGGTCCGGCCCATGAGAAGCGCTTTGTGAAGATTGCTGCCATCGATCTTCAGCCGTTCTCCCAGGTGGCCGCTTCTGAAACCCGAAACCATCTTCGGTATCAGTACAACACTTGAAAAAAAGGCACAGCTGCTGCAGGCATCGAACTTGTCAGTCTGGTTCAGCGGCGCGTGATGCGTGTGGCAGTGATTGTGCTCCCAGCATGCTGTTGCAGATAATCCGTCAGGGCATGACGCTGAGCCTCCATGGCACATAGTGCCTGACAACGACCAGCAGTTCAGTCCGGACCCGTAGGCCGGGCAGTTATGAGCACTGCAATTGAAATATTTGTAACACCGCGTCTCAATATCCTCTTCGAGAAGGAGTACGACGCCGACTTTGAGGTTCGTAATATCCAGGATGATGCTGAGGCTCAGAGACAGCGTCTGCTCAAGCTGCAGGGTGGAAGTGGTCAGCCGGGAAGCATTCAGCAGGGTACTGAGCTTCGTATTACTTTTTACCAGCTCCTGGTTGAGTCCCTCGGTCTCGAGAATATGCTGTGCCGTGTCCTCCTCGTGTTTCTTCAGTGCAGAGCTCATCCGGTTGAACGCATCGGTCAGTTGGACAAGTTCATCCCCGCGCTGCTCTCTGTATACCCGGCATGTTCGACAATTGCCGTGTTCCAGGGCAAACTGGCCGGACGGGATGCCCTGACAGAGAGTCCCTGTCGTCAGCCAGCATGGTATCGTGGAATTTTCATAGGAAGGACAGTCCTTCTGCACGCAGTTATGAAATTTTCGGCAGTTGATGCGCCTCGGTCTGTGAAAGACAAAGTCACCACTGGAGATACGGTCTGCGGCAGCGGTGAGTCCGCGTATGGGAGAAAGAAGCATTTTCCTGCTCAGCACGACCAGAACACCCGACAGGGTAAGGGCTGCCATGAGGCCGAACCACGACATTCTTTTGGCAAGGTCAGTGATATTTTTGGCAATATCGCCCTCGAAAACCGCTACCACCACTACCCCGCGCACCGCTGCATCGTCCTGGTGGCAATTACGGCAGGCTGCTTCGTTCATTAACGGCGTCAGAAAATAGCGCGATCCCTCTGATGCATAGTTGAGTTCCGCACCATTGGCGAGGTTTGCAAGCAGCTCTTTTTTTATGGGCAATGGATCACCTGGTATGCCAAAGGCGCTGCTTCCGTCGGCCTTAAGCACTGCCAGTGCTCTTACGGAGTCTATATCTTTCAGAAGGCCTATCAGTCGCTGCGTTTCTTCCGGACGCCCCATGATCATATTGTCACGGATCGTTCTATGGATAACGGTGGTAACCATTTTTGCGTTGCGCTGATGGTCTTCTTCGATCAGTGTGGTTTCGCGTCGGATCACCAGCAGGCCGAGGACCGAGATGACCGTGACTACCGCAGCGATGACCACGGAGATGAACTTCGCTTCGATGCCGAGTCTACGCAGCATACGCTTCGGGGAAAGAACGAGTCGGGTTGAGCCGGAAAAGCGGGAGCCCCTCGAGCCCCGGCACTGTATAAGGCTTATTGGAAAACAAGAGAAAATCTCTCTCTCTTGTCACCTGTACAGTTGCCGTAACTCCCGGTATATTACCCCCCCTAGGGGTGACAATCCATCGGAGCTGACACAGAAGCTCCTCGATGCAGAAAAACAATGAAATCCCCCTTCTTTAAAAGGGACTAATTTAGTCGCGTATGGCTTTTTTGTCAAGGTCTGCATTACGACTGCAGGCCGAGAGGGTGAAGAATATTTGTGGGGACGATATAGAATGGAGGGCTTCCACAATATCGTGTTCCTCCTATGTCATAAGAAGCTCGAGACGACCATGATTTATTCCTATCTGCTGAGGAATATGAGTTATGTCCCCAAACGCCCGCTGTATGCAGGCGATGGGAAGACCGGCCACTGACAGATCAGAACGTGAGCCCCTGCCGTTCCATCAGCAGCTCGCCCAAATATGATCCTGGTTTGACCGATGCGTTTTTGATCAGTTCAACCTTATCCAGATCATAGTGCTTTACGCAGGAAGCACAGATATAGAACTTGCAGTCAAAGTCCTCAATAAGTGTTGTCATCAGCTGATGAAGTGGCGAGAACTCGTCCTTTTTCTGATACGTCAGTGTCTCTGCAAAACCCTTTTTGCCCAATAGCGCGCCGTTGTCCATAAGAAAGAAGTCAATTTCGGCTTCAAAGGCTTTCATGTTCGTTGCAAGCTGGAATGCACCTGCTATGAGATCAGGCCTGTCGAATGACTGGGTAATAATAAATATGAATTTTTTGTTAGCCATAGTGTCTCCTTCGTAATACCAGAATTAGTGATGTGAACAGGCCGAGCCATTTGCATGACCGCCACAGACGTGGCCTGGCGTAAATGCCTGCAGAAGGCCGGCTGTATATAGGGTGAGGTTTTCACGCACGGTACCTGTTGCTGCCTTATAGACCTTGATGCCTGACTGGTTGAGCTTCATAAGGGCGCCGCCGCCGATACCGCCGACCACAACACAGTCGATTTTGTGGCCGCCTAATGCCCTGATCGGACTGCACATGCCGTGTGCATGATGCTGGTCGGCATTGACAATCACGTTCAGATCACTGGTCTCCGTATCGACAAGAACGAATGAAGGGGCTGAGCCGAAGTGTCCATAGATCTCACTTTCGAGTGAGGGGGAGTCTTTTACCGGGAAACATACTTTCATTTCTTTTCTCCTTTGTTGCAGACTGATTTTTCAAGAACGAGGGCCTTGCACTGGGTAAGTGCGCATGCCGTTTTCTGTCTGGCACCGGCAAGGATTCGCTGTACTGTGCCCCGTGATATGCCCATAGTACGGCCGGCCTCCTCCTGTGAAAGACCGTCAAGATCGCAGAGCTTCAGGGATTCAAGTTCGTCCGGATAGATCATGATCTTTTCGATCTCCGCTAAGGGGATGCCGATTGGTTTAAAGGCCTTTCCTTTGAAGGTGCATCCGCAGGTCCTTGGCTTTTTATAGCGGGGTGACATGAGGCAATATCCCTATATTGTGCATATGCACAATATAGCACTAAGTCGGATTAAACGTCAACGGAAATAACTCGTTGGCGTTCTTTTTATCAGCAGGTTACAATAGGAAGCAGGACCGGGTCCTGCTGATGTATACTGATACGGCAGTTGTCCCTGGCATCCGTACTGATTATGATAAAATCCGCGATAAGACAGATAAATGTGCTTAATCTGCTCCTGCTGGGCGTGGCATTTATATCGGCAAATTCATTTTTATTGCCGGCACTCGGGGAGAAAGCAATACTGCCGCAGGCTGCTCCCAACCTCTCGCCCCCACAGACTTTTCCTGCGGCGGTTCCGTTTCTGCCGCCTCCGGCTGCTGAATATCTTCTGGTTTCAGAGCAGAACATTTTTCATCCTTCACGGAACATACCGATAGAACAAAAAAACATACAACTCGCCGCAAAGCCTGAGTTCCTGCTCTACGGTACGCTGATAACCGATTCAGCTGCAATCGCATATATGGAGGACCGGAAAGCTCCCCGCAGCAGTCCGGGGCGGGGAAAGAGGCAGCAGGCGGTGATGCTTGGAACGTCATTGAGCAACTATACCCTGGCCGAAGTTCAACATGACAGGGTTGTTATGGTCAGAGGTGAAGACAGGATTGAGGTAAGGATATCAGCCACCCGATCCTCACAGGGAAAAATCTCGAAGGTGACTGTTGCGCCGGGCCCGCAGCCGAAAAAAGACCTTATTTCGGTCCTGGAGAATAAACCTGTCGGCAGCGGTCTTCCTCCGGGAGTCATTCATAAGGAAATGCCTCCGGAGCTCAAGGCCAAAGTGCCCGGTCAGTTGAAAGATTTATTTAATCAGCAAATAAAACAGCAGACAGCTCCCAAATAAAAAACAGGGGATACCTATTATAAGGATATCCCCTGCATTATACCCGCATCAGAAAGACGGTCCCACCGTTACAGGTAGTATGCGCCGTAATGATACCAGTTATAACCATCATAAGAGACATACAGATCATAATAAGATGGATAATAGTCTGCCCAATAATATGCATCGGGGATTCCGTCAGGATCTATCTGGGTGGCGGAAGCGGTTGCATTATTTGCGTTCATGGTCAGGTTCAGATGGGTCCAGCCATCCCAGCTATAGCGGTCATAAATCGTTGTGAAATCCCCGGTATAGGGATAATCGGTCCCCCATACGTAAGCCTCAGCCATATTGGCGCTTATACAGAGCATTAATGCTACAGCACATACCAGAATAATTCTTTTCATTACTATTCTCCTTTTAGAAAACCTTATTGTATATCACTCTTTGATGCTCGCCTGAAACAACAATGAAAAGCTCAATTTGCACTTTTTTATTCTCACCCCCTCCTTCTTTCAAGATGTCTGAGCGCAACATCAGGTATATATTGAAATGCTACATCATACCTGGATGACTGTCAAGTCGCATTATCACTATGAATGAACGCAAAAAATGATGCAGAAATGAACGCGGCAATGAAAGAAATTTCATTTGAATTTTGCTCATAAGTGTGTAAGATGAAACCAAAGCAGGATTACGCTGTTTAATGATCAAAAGGAGGAATTTCCGTGAAAATACTAATCTGTTTTGTGATGACGCTGAGTCTGGGGAGTCTGATTTTCGGATGCACACCCTATCATGCCCAGGGTGTGAGTACAGGTGCCGCTGTCGGTGGAACTGCGGGGGCGATACTGGACCACAGGAATCCCTGGAGGGGCGGCGTAATTGGAGGTCTGATCGGCGCGATTACGGGCGCCACGATTGCCGATATCGGATACCGGGGCGGACGCGAGGCATATTATAATGACAGACCGGTTGAGTATTACACCGAAGACCGCCGCGGACGGTATTATGCCGAGCCGCGAGGCTATAATGAACGGACCAGATGCAGGATTATCCATGAGAGGATCTGGGAGGACGGCAGGCTGATCAGGGACGAAGAACGGGAAATTTGTGAAGACCGGAAGCACGAGCCGAGGTGGTAAGTGTCTTTAGCGCGATGAGCGAAGAAGAGGGGCTGCTGCAGAGTTATGCTCCTTTTCGCTTTCGTTTAGCGATCAGGTTCCTCGCGAAAATGAAATCAGGAAAACTGTGATACAATAGTACCTATGAGAATACTGCTGGTTGAAGATGAAAAGGGTGTAGCGAACTTTATCAAAAAAGGACTTGAGGAGGAGCACTACACGATCGACCATGCTGTCGATGCGGAAGAAGGCCTCGGTCTCGTTGCGGTCAACGAGTATGACATGATCATCCTCGACATTATGCTCCCGAACATGAGCGGCATTGAACTCTGCAGGGAGATCAGGAATAAGGGTATTCAGTCGCCTGTTATGATGCTCACGGCACGCGATACGATCGATGACAAGGTCACCGGTCTTGACAGCGGAGCCGATGATTACATGACCAAACCCTTTTCCTTTGATGAATTTCTTGCGCGGGTGCGGGCACTCCTTCGCCGCAAACAGGATAAGCTGACCGAGCTCATGTGCGGGGACCTGAAGATCGATGCTCTTGCGCACAGGGCATTTGTCAACGGCAAGGAGATCCTGCTCAGGCCGAAGGAATATGCTATTCTGGTCTATCTTCTCAGGAACAGAGGGCGTGTACTTTCCCGTACTCAGATCCTCGAAAATGTCTGGGGATATGATTTTAATCCCAATACGAATATTGTCGATGTGCATATCAAGTCCCTCAGGGAGAGGCTTGACGAGGCGAATATCCTGAACCTCATACGAAGCGTGCGGGGTGTCGGGTATATGATAGACACCTGAGCTTCGCCGGGGATTCCCGATGATTGTTCCCACTAAAAGACGGCTTGCGATCGTATTTACCTCCGTCATACTGATCTTCAATGCCATCATTCTGATTGTCAGCTATGTGTTCCTTCATCAGAGCATCATGAGCGGAGCAAAGCGTCACATGAGAGAAGATATCAAGAGCGAGTTCCTCGACCAATACCGTCGGTCTGGTCTTGATCCGATTAAATACCTCTGGGATGAGCATTTGTTCCAGATCCTCAACAGGGATGGGGCCATTATCGTATCTTCCCGAAATACGATGGATTTTTATCCTGAACTCAATAAGGTGCTGCTGAAAAGGGCCTTTGACGGGAAGGACGGCTTTATCGTTCAGATGATCGGCTCAGCGGATTACCTCATTTCATACTTTCCGATCGATGGGACCTATGTGGGACGGGCAGCCATGTCACTTCGGGAGACAAGAAAATATCAGAAGAATTTTCTGTACATGATGCTGATAGCACTGCCTGCAATGTTCCTGTTTTCTTACCTGACCAGCCGCTTTCTGGTAAATCATGCGATGGAGCAAATATCCGATTTCTTTACCTTCCAGGAGACGTTCTCCTCAAACGTTACGCATGAACTGCGGTCTCCGCTGGCATCGCTGAAGGGCAATCTTGAAGTCACTCTCAGGAGGGAGCGGTCTATTGAGGATTATAAGGAAACGCTTCAGCTCAGTCTGAGGGAAGTTGACCGCATTATCGGCCTGCTCAATAACCTGTATCTGCTTGCATCGTCCAAGTTCAAACTCCTCGACCTGTTTAAAAATGAGGTTGATATCGTTAAAATCGTTGTTGAGGTCGCCGGGACGAATGCTGCAGCAATGGCAGACCATCAGATCAAGTTTACGCTTTCGGAGTCAGGTGCGACTCTCTGCCGCTGTGACGAGGCCCTAATACGGAGGACTATCGCAAACCTCCTGGATAATGCCGTTAAATATACGCCCGACGGCGGCTCTATCAGCATTACTATCCAGAAGGATGCAAAGATGATCTCCATGACGATTACGAATACCTGCAAGGCGCTTGATCGGACTGACCAGCAACATATCTTCGATCCTTTTTACCGCGGCAGGAACACCAAAAATGCAAGAATTGAAGGAAAAGGGCTTGGCCTCTATATCTCACGATATATCATCCGTTCTCATGGGGGAGATATCAGGGTGAACAATACGTATGGCAATCTCTTTTCCCTGACTGTTACCATACCCCTCAAATAGAGAGAAGCCTGTTACTCCAGGTGGATGATCTCGGGGAACAGGTCCGTTCCCTGCAGGGTAATACGGGCAAGAGTGACGGGAAGAGAAAAACGGCGTGGTCCGGCGCTGCCCGGATTTACATAAAGAACTCCGTCTCTTCTGCTAATGGCTGGAATATGGCTATGACCGCTGACAATCAGATGAATGCCAGCTGCCTGTGGATCAAGATCCAGCCTTGAGAGGTCATGGAGGATATGAAGAAGAACCCCCCGCCATTGAATGGTATCGGAGACAGGGGTGTCTTTAATCCAGGAACTGTTGTCAGTGTTCCCGCGTACGGCCAGCAGAGGTGCAATTGCCTTCAGCGTTTTGAGAACCTCCGCACTGCCGATGTCACCTGCATGAATAATAATGTCTGAACCTTCAAGCGCACTGACTGCCTGAGGCCGTAACAGTCCGTGGGTGTCGGAGATTACGCCGATGCTGCGATGTGTATTTACGTCGCCGGGTTGAGCCATAAGGATAAAAAGTATACCCGAGCAGCCTGAAAATGAAAAGGCAGTGCAAAATTCTGTCCTCCCATTTCAGATATGATCAATATCTGCCTTGCTGTTGTCTATACCGCCGATGCGTTGCAGCTTGCCGAGCCGTGGCTGTTCTTTGCCGCTCTCTGCATGACATCAGAAAAGACAAGGCTTGCTCCGAAAAGGCTCAAGAGAAGCAGAAAAACCAATAGTGCCTGAATGATGCTTACGCTGATAATTCGCTTCATGAATCCTCCCTTCATATGCTACAGGATCCTTCTGTTCTCTCCACCGGTAATAAGAATATACGAAGAAGATGAAAGAAAGATTAACGGAGCATGAAATGAAATTAATATTGAAGGGTCACGAAAGGAGGACAATTGAAGAGATTCTCAGGAGTCTCATGGGAGAAAGAAGCTGCTGATCAGACGAAACAGACTCTATGCCCGTCTAAATGTCTTCAGTCTGCCGGGAGTTCTGAATAATGGCAGTATTTGTTTTTGTCGTGCTTTTTCGCGTAGTACATGGCCTTGTCCGCCTTTTTTATCAATTCATCAGCGCAGCCGGAGTCGGCAGGGAATATGCTTATACCAATGCTGACGCCGATCGAACATTCCTGCGCTCCAATCTGAAATGGCAGGGAAAGAGCGTTAATTATTCTTTCCGACACCGAGGCGGCTTCTTTCGCTTCAGCTACGCGCGCCAGGACCACAACGAACTCGTCCCCGCCCAGGCGGGCTACCGTATCTGCCTTCCGAACGCATGAGGTCAAACGGTCTGCCGCTTCTTTCAACAGAAGATCACCGGTATCATGGCCAAAGGTGTCGTTGATCTCTTTGAAGCGGTCGAGATCAAGGAAGAGAACGGCAAGCATATGCTTATAGCGTTTTGCCATCTCGAGTGCCTGGGCAAGTCTGTCCATGCAGCGCGCCCTGTTGGGAAGTCCTGTGAGAATATCAAGATGGGCCAGGTCCTGCAGTTCCCTGTTTAGCTTATGGTCGCGCATGAGCCGGTTGAACCTTGCAGAAAGCTCGGGTAAGGTGAAAGGTTTTGTGATAAAATCACCGGCTCCCGCCTCAATCGCGTCCTCTTCGGAATTATCAGCTGCAAATCCGGTCATCACGATAACAGACAGTCCTGGCTGTCTTTTTAGCATATTCTTTGTAAGGACAATGCCGTCCATATTCGGCATTTTTATGTCGGTAATTACTGTGTCGTAATCAGCTTCGTATATCATTTTCAGCGCTTCGACTCCGTCCGAAGCAGTGTCGCAGTGATGTCCCATTGAGGCAAAAAAGGCCGTCAAGAGGCCTTTAATTGCATCTTCGTCATCAACAATCAATATCCTGTAGTGCTGTGTCATATTCTTCCCCAAAGTAGGTGATCAGTTATCGTGCTTCACGAAATATTCTTTAACGTATCTGCCCACGCAGCAAAACTGAATGGCTCGCTGCGGTAATCTGTTCCATAGCAGAGAAAAAACAGGCAGCTACGGGAAAAGGGCAGGCTGGGCAAGGCCCTCTGCTTCGCTGAATCCCATCATGAGGTTCATGTTTTGCACCGCCTGGCCGGATGCCCCCTTGACCAGATTGTCAATTGCAGATACGATAATCAGCGTATTCGTCCTTGGGTTCACCGTAAGTCCGATTTCGCAGCAGTTTGATCCCCGGACATTCTTGATGTTAGGCAGAGCACCCTCCGAAAGCACCCTCACAAACGGTTCTTTTATATAAGCCTTGTGATAGATGCTTAATGCGGTCGTTGTGTCGATCTTCTTTGTCAGCTTCGCGTAAATCGTCGAGAGAATGCCCCGATCAACCGGCAGGAGATGAGGCGTGAAAGTAACGGCCACATTTTTGCCGGCAAGGGTAGAGATTTCCTGCTCAATCTCGGGTGTATGCCGGTGCGTTGCAAGACCATATGCCCTGAACCCCTCATTCACCTCGCAGAAAGAGATGCCAAGATCAGCCTTTCTGCCTGCTCCGCTTGTGCCTGACTTTGAATCTATAATAAGGGTCGAGGCATCGATAAGCCGCTTCTTCAATGCAGGCATAAGGCCGAGGATCGTACTGGTCGGATAACAGCCGGGGTTTGCGATGAGCCGCGCCTTCTGAATCTTTGTCCGGTAACACTCGGGAAGCCCGTACACTGCTTTCTTAAGCGTATCTTTATAATTATGCAGGAGGCCATACCACTTGGCATAGGTTGTTGTGTCAGCGATCCGGTAATCTGCTGACAGGTCAATTACCCGCTTTCCCATGCTGTAGAAATAATGCACTGCATCCTGGGATGCACCGTGGGGAAGTGCCAGAAAGAAGAGGTCTGCTTTTGTGAGAAGCGTTTCCCGGTCCATAGACTCGAAAGCAAGATCCCCGTATGCAGAAAGGAAGGGAAATACCTCCCGCAGTTTCCTGCCCGCAGATTTTTCAGAGGTGATGGCAGTTACCTCAACATGAGGATGGTGCGCAAGGATCCTGAGCAGTTCAATACCTGTGTAACCGCTGGCCCCGCATATTCCGACCTTCAGCTTCTTCATAACTGCTTTGTTCATTTTATAATCATACCTCACTATGTTCAAAAAAGTTCAGGCAAAAAAGAAAAGGCCCCGAAAATTCGGGGCCTTTTGGTATCGTATCGAAAGAAAAATTATCTCTTCGAGAACTGGAAGCGCTTTCTTGCTCCTGCGAGACCGTATTTCTTTCTTTCCTTTTCTCTCGGATCTCTGGTAAGAAACCCTTCTTTTTTGAGTTTGCCCCTCATTTCAAGATCTACCCGTAACAATGCCCTTGAGATGCCGTGCCTGATAGCGCCCGCCTGTCCGGTGAGGCCGCCTCCGGCAACTTTGACCGATATATCATGCTTGCCGGTGACCCCTACGAGTTCGATCGGCTGCTTGATGATCATGCGAAGAGTCTCTCTATGGAAGTAATCGTCAAGTGACTTGTTGTTGACGGTAATTTTGCCTGTGCCCGGCGCGATGATAACCCGCGCTACAGCATTTTTTCTTCTTCCCGTGCTGTTATATTTAATCTCTGCCATCTTTTCTCCTCTACTGCAATATTTCCGGGGCCTGGGCCTTGTGCGGGTGCTCAGCTCCCTTATAGACTTTCAGCTTCTTCAGCATCTGCTTGCCGAGGGTGTTTTTCGGCAGCATGCCCCAGACAGCCTTTTCTATGATCCGTTCAGGATGCTTTTCGAACATCACTTTGGCTGTCTCGGCCTTGATCCCGCCGATATATCCAGTGTGATGATAATAAACCTTGTCGTTCATCTTGTTGCCGGTCAGCCGGACCTTGTCCGCATTCACGACGATAACAAAATCTCCTGTGTCAACATTGGGCGTGAACACCGCTTTGTTCTTGCCTCTGAGTTGGACGGCAATTTTTACGGCGAGCCTGCCGAGCACGGCATCCCTGGCGTCGACGACATACCACTTGCGTTCAACATCACCTTTTTTTGCAAACTGGGTCTTCATTATTGCTTCTTACCTTTCTTTCTGAAAAAATGAGAGTTAAGTAAAATAATAAAAAACAGATAGAAATGTCAATATTTTGTGGCGATCATGACTGAAATTTTGAAAAATCCGCTACAGGTGCTACGGTTTCCCATATCTCCCGAAGCAGGGAAAGCCTGTTTATCTTTATCTCTTCGTCCTTGTCCATGACCAGAACCTTATCAAAGAAACGGTTGATCGCAGGCGTTATCAGGAGTATCTGCCTGATTGCAGCAGAAAAATCGCCCGCTGCCAGAAGCGGTGCGACTGCCGATTTCATCGCTGCATGGCTGCTGCCCAGGTTCTTCTCCTCATCCTGCCGGAACAGTTCAGGCTTTGCAGAAGGAAGCGCGTTCTTTGGCACGATATTATTTACTCTCTTGATAGCAAGGAGAAATTCAGCGAAGGTTTCTTTTTCTTCTGCCTGCACTGTCGCAAGCGCCACAATCCTTGCGGTAATTCCCTGCAGGGGATGGGTGAAAGAAAGCTGAAGCACTGATCGGATGATCTCCTGGGTATGACCTGCGGAGGAGAGGATGAACTCGGTCCTCTGGCTCATGAAGTTTGCGATAGAATCCATGACTGCCTCAGGGGATGCAACTTTTTGCTGATGAGTGAGCGCATGGGCAAATACGTCCAGGAGGCTCAGAGCGTATCCTTTTTCAAGGAATATCACGACGATGCCCATTGCCTGGCGCCTAAGGGCAAAGGGGTCCTCAGAGCCGGTAGGGATGAGGCCGATTGAAAAAAACGAAGCAATGTTATCGATCTTGTCAGCGAGGCTCAGAATTGCGCCAATCTCCGTCTGGGGGATTCTGTCGCCAAAACTCTTCGGCATATACTGCTCCTCGAGGGCATCTGCGACATCCCGTTCCTCCCTGTCGTGATGGGCATAATATTTACCCATAATGCCCTGCAGTTCAGGGAACTCTCTGACCACACCGGTGATGAGGTCAGTCTTGGAGAGACGCGCTGCCCTGACTGCCTTGTCCTTCAGGTCAGGGGAGAGTTTTTCGGCAAGGAACCCTGCAATCGAAGCAATCCGGTCTGTTTTTTCAAGGAGCGTTCCGAGCCGGGCATGAAACGTGACATTTCTGAGGCTTTCGATTCGGTCGGCAAGCGGTTTGGCCGAATCCTCTCTGTAATAGAACTTAGCATCGTCAAAGCGGGCCTTGATGACACGCTGGGCGCCAATTCTCACCGTTTCGGCATTTTCTGCCTTGGTGTTGCTCATGACGATGAAGTTGTTGGCAAGATAGCCGCCGGCATCCTGCAGAGCAAAATACTTCTGATGGTCTTTCATGACCGTGATAAGCAGTTCCTTCGGGAGCTTGAGATAGTCCTTGTCAAAGCTGCAGAGCACCGGCACAGGGTATTCGACGAGAAAGTTCACGGTTTCAAGAAGCCCTTCGTCCGAGATGACCTGCAGGCTTGAGTTTTGAATGAGCTGAGCCATGGATTTTATGATCGAGTCGCGCCTTTTGTTCTGATCAAGGAGCACAAAATTGGTCTCAAGGAAATGCCGGTAAGAAGAGATATCCTTAATCTGAAAGGAAGCAGGAGAAAGGAACCGGTGGCCCCTCGTCTGATTGCCGCTCTTAAGGCCGTCGATATCAAACTCAATCTTCTCCGCCCCCGAAATGGCCAGGACCCATGCTATGGGTCTGACAAACGTCATGGAGCCGTTACCCCAGCGCATGGATTTGGGGAAGTGCAGCGACAGTATGATTTTTTTCAGAAGTTCAGGAAGAACCGTTTTTGTATCGATGCCTTTTTCTTCGACAACCGCAATCACATACTCTCCCTTGCCCTTCTGCTTAAGCGTAAGGTCAGAGACGGAGAGCCCCAGAGACGATGCGAATCCGGTCGCTGCCTTTGTCGGCTTGCCCTCCTGGTCATAGGCCGCATTTTTTGCCGGTCCGAAGACTTCCTTTACCTGATCTTTTTGCGATGCGGCAACCCCGTCAAGCATCAGAGTAAGTCTTCGCGGTGTTGCATAGACCGCTATGTCCGCATAACCGATGCGATATTCTCCGAATGTCCTGGCCGCTATTGCCGTGAGGTCCTGTATCGCCTGGGGAAGAAACCGGGAGGGAATTTCCTCTGACCCTATTTCAAGCAGTATTGATGGCCCGTTGGGGATAAGCTCTTTTTTGCTCATTTATCAGTCCTCAGAAGGGGGTAGCCCAGCTCTTCTCTCTGTCGGCTGTAGGCCTCTGCAGAGAGCTTTGCAAGGTTTCTTACGCGGGCGATGTATTTTGTCCGCTCGGTCACCGAGATGGCGCCACGCGCGTCAAGAAGGTTGAAGAGGTGCGAGCACTTGAGGCAGAACTCATACGATGGAATCACAAGGCCGAGTTTGTTGAGTCTGATTGACTCCTGTTCGCAGTCCTCGAAATGGCGCGCCAGTAGTTCAGCATTGGAATGGTCAAAATTATATTTGGAGCCTTCAACCTCGGTCATATGGTGGATGTCACCGTACAGGAGGTCTTTATTCCACTTGAGTTGATATACATTGTCAACACCCTGAAGGTACATGGCGATGCGTTCAAGGCCGTAGGTTATTTCGAGTGTTACGGGCTTGAGGTCGATGCCGCCCACCTGCTGAAAATAGGTGAACTGCGTTACCTCCATGCCGTCGAGCCAGACTTCCCAGCCGAGCCCCCAGGCGCCGAGCGTCGGAGATTCCCAGTCGTCCTCAACGAACCTGATGTCATGTTTTGTCGGATCAACACCGATCGCCTCAAGGCTTTCGAGATAGATTCCCTGACAGTCTGCAGGTGATGGCTTGATGATCACCTGATACTGGTAATAGTGCTGCAATCTGTTGGGATTTTCGCCGTATCTTCCATCGGTCGGTCTGCGCGAAGGTTCTACAAACGCGGTTTTCCAGGGCTCGGGGCCGAGGACCTTTAGAAAGGTTGCCGGGTGGAAGGTCCCTGCGCCGACCTCGATATCATAAGGCTGAAGCAGCACACAGCCTTTTTTTGCCCAGAACTGATGAAGTGTGAGTATGAGATCCTGAAAATGCACAACCAGCCTCCTTGGAACGAGCCAAAATCTTAAAAAATTCCTGCACTTTTGTCAATGGCGCGGCAGGGGAATTATGACACCCGCAATGCATGGAAAACAGTCCGCACCGGTGAATTCTGTATGTAATGCATGATCAAATCCGGGGGCTTAAGCATGGATTTTCCCGCAGCGGAGGAAGTAAGACTAACGAACATTATTTCCGCTGGCATGCTCAGCCCAGTATCTTTTCAAGCATCTCCTTCAGCGCCTCCAGACGATACGGTTTTACCAGTGCGCCGCTGTAACCGTATAACGCATATTCGCCCATAACGGGGTCATTGGCATATCCGCTTGATACGATTGCCTTCACCTTCGGATCAAGATCACGGATCTGAACAAACGCTTCCTGTCCGCCCATACCCCCGGGTATTGAAAGATCGAGGATTATGGCAGCATAAGGGTCTCCCGCTTTCCCTGCCGCTGCATAGGCATTGATCGCCTCATCGCCGTTTATCACAGCCTTTACCCGGTACCCGATAAATTCCAGATAATCGACGGTGATCTGATTAACCGATGACTCGTCGTCCATGATCAGAATCCTGGGGCCGATTTTGGCCGCATCCTTAAGCATGAGTATGGTCTCTGCATCAGTGACAGCCGCAGGCAGATAGATATGGAAGACAGAGCCCTTGCCGATTTCTGAATCAACTCGTATCACGCCGCTATGCTTTCTGATGATTGCGTCACTGACCGTCAGGCCAAGCCCCATACCTTTCTGTGCCCCGCGTTCTTTGGTCGAAAAATAGGGGTCGAATATTTTCGGCAGGAGTTCAGGAGCGATGCCGCAGCCCTGGTCTCTGATCGAGATTTTGATATGACTTCCCGGCGCCAAGCCTGAAATTTCCTGGGGCTTGACCGTCTCATTTGAGGCGCTGACCAGAAGGACGCCTCCTGAGGGCATTGCATCTTTGGCGTTGAGCGAAATATTCCCTATCACCTGGCGAAGCTGAGAAGCATCGACATAAATGGGAAGGAGGTCGGTCGGCAGATCGAAGACCGTCTTGATATCTGAACCGCTCATGATGTAATCAACTGTATCCCTGATAAGCTCACGCGGCCGGATCGTCTGTCTGACCGCCGTGACCCCGCCTGAAAAACCAATGAGCTGATTGGTCAGATTGATGGCAGCGTGATATGCCAGCTCGGCATTTTTGAGAAACGGGAAGGCTTTGCTCGTCGCCGGGGTGTAGATCTTCGCCATGTCTATATTGCCCAGCAGCCCCTGAAGCAGGTTATTAAAATCATGGGCTATGCCGCCAGCAAGATTACCGAGCGATTCGAGGTTCCTCACCTTTATGATCTCAGTTTCCATATTCTTGCGCTCCGTAATGTCTTCGAGAAGCCATATCGCACCGTCTTCCAGGTTTGCCGGATTTACTGCCTGGCCGACAAGATTGCACCAGACAAGGGAGCCGTCTTTCTTGCTCATCTGCACCTCGCCGGTGAAGACTTCACCCCGGGAAAGAGCCGCATATCCCTTTTCCCCTGTTTCGATATAACTTTTTTTGTCAGGGTAGAAGATCTCCGTATCGTTGCCGACTGCCTCGTCAATCGTAAAGCCAAACATATCAGCCAGACTCTTATTCGTCCAGATGATCTTCCTGTTTTTGAGAAACAGGACTCCTACCCCCAGGTTGTCGAGGATGATCCGCTGCTCATTTGCTACCCTCACGAGGTTGGCCTCAGTGATCTTACGGGTGGTAATATCACGATTACTGGCGCGAATGCCGCGAAAGACGCCATCGGCGCCATGAATCGGCTGACACACATGATGTATCCAGCGAATATCGCCGTTTCGGTCGATAATCCGAAATTCGAGTTCTTCCGGTCCCTGATATTCTTGCAGAGCGGTGCGATGGTTTCGGTGCTCTTCATACGAGGCAGTATCGTCCGGAAAAACGATTCGACTCAGTAAATCCGGGTCGGCGATGAACTCGGAGGAACTATAGCCGGTGATACGCTTGCAGGAAGAGGACATATAAATGATCCGGTTCTGCTCCGTGATCCAGTATTCCCAATCATAGGTGAAGTCAGCTACCGTATGGTATCGCTCCTCAGTCTCTCTCAAACGTTTATCGGCCCTGCTTTTATGGAGGGCGACCTCGATCGTGGACATCAGAGTATCTATCGTAGATGGCTTGGGGAGATAGCCGAAAGGTTCAGCTTTTTTTGCCTGTCCAAGCGTTTCAGCATCGGCGTGCGCTGTTAAAAAAACGATGGGAATGGCGAGTGACTTCCGGATCTCTTCGGCAGCCTGGATGCCGTTCATGTCACCTGCAAGGGTAATGTCCATCAGGATCAGGTCCGGATGCAGCTCAACTGCCCGACGTATTGCATCTTCTCCGCTGGCTACGACCGCTATGACCTCATACCCCAGCTGGACCAGGCTGGATTTGATATCCATCGCGGTCACGGATTCGTCCTCAACTAACATTATTGTACTGACTTGTGCATTGGTTTCGGTATTCAAAGCCTCTTCTGTCGGCTGCCTATCCATTCTGATCACCTTTTCGTTTTGAAGTTTCAGGAAACTGTATGGTAAAGTTGGCGCCTCCGGAATTTGACAGCTCGATCGTCCCGTGTATCTGCCCTGCCAATACATTGACCAACTGCAGGCCAAGCGACTGGGTGCTGCGGAAGTCAAGTTCTTCAGGAAATCCGATGCCGTTGTCAGAGACGGTCAGGACAAGACTGCCGTTATCGGCTCTGTTGACGCCAACGGTAACCGTTCCCTTTTTCTCATCCGGAAACGCATGCTTGAGGCTGTTTGAGACCAGTTCATTTACGATCAGTCCGCAAGGGATGCCAACGTTTACATCAAGTGCAATGGGTTCCATTTCTATGATACAGTCAACGTTACGCCGCTTGTAGGTGCTCGCAATTCCGGCAAGGAGGCTCTGCAGATAGTCTTTGAAGTCGATATGGGCCAGATCATCTGACCGGTACAGTTTTTCATGAATCAGCGCCATCGAGTTCACCCGGTCCCTGCTCTCCTCAAACAGGGCGCGGACTGTCTCGTCGGCTGCGCCCTTTGCCTGAAGATTCAGCAGGCTGTAGATTACCTGCATATTGTTCTTCACCCGATGATGGATTTCTTTCAGCATTACTTCCTTTTCTTTGAGTGAACGTCTGATCTTTTCTTCCGCCACCTTGACCTTTGTCAGGTCTACATCAAGACAGAACAACTCGGAATCCCGGCCGTGGCGTTGAACGATGGCATGACTCGAATAGACTGTCACGCGCGAGCCATCCTTGCGCAAAAGAGACAGCTCTGATGAGGCAATGGGCTGCCCGCTTTCGGCCATCTGCTGTATGGCTTCTTTGACACCGTCCCGCATTTCAGGAGGAATGATCAGCTCCAGCAGGTTGCGCCCGATTGCTTCCTCTGCCGTGTATCCGTACAGCCGTTCAGAGGCATAATTCCAGTAATGTGTTGTGCCATCGAGCCTGTACCCCTGGACGGCAACTGAGGGCACATGCTGAAGCAGCATGCGAAACCGTTCCTCGCTCTCACGCAGCGCCACTTCAGCCTTTTTTCGCATGAGCAATGAACGCCCGAGTCTGTTTTGTGCAAACCAGAGACCGACAATGCCGACCACCCATATTCCGGTATATCCCCAATATACCGGATATAACGTGCTCAGGGCTATGTCGTGATATTGCCCGAACGGCACGGAAACGCTGATACCACCCCTGATATCACCGACCCGGTAGCCCTGGTGGCCGTGACACTTAAGGCATCCAACCTCTGTGACCATTGGCCGCATCAGACGCATATAGCGTTTGTTCCCTATCATTTCAAGAGAAGACACTTCTTTTGAACCCGCTTCAAAAGCCCGTAAGGCCCTTGCTTCCCATTCGTCCGGAGCATTCTCCGTCCGAAGCGTGTTCAGGCTCGTAATATGCCCCTGGACCCCATACTGTTCTTCTGAGAGTTCGTGAACCTGGCGGGTCATATAGGCAGGGTTTACCAGGGTGAGTTTGTTGCCGGACGGCGTTGTAATGTCCCGCTCCGGTATATGTGCCAGATGAGGATTCGAAGGGGTTTCCCGCGTTATCGGCACATAGACGCCGCCATGCCTGGCTGCCCATCTGCGATAGGCAAGGTCTTTGTTATAGGTGGAAATGGCATCGGTCTGTGCCAGTGTTATGGCGAAGGAATCAGCTTTCCGGGTCTCCCAGAAAACCAGTCCCGCGATAAAAAGAGTCCAGCAGATCATCAGGCCGACAAAAAGCAGCAACAGCCTTCTATTATCAATACTCGGGCTGATTGCTGCTTGAGGCTCTTGAGACGCACGTATTGTCATAAGGACATTACGCTTTATCGTGGAGCATAATCTGGCACATGGCTATACATTCTCCCTTATGTTTAATCATATCCCATTTCAGATAAAACACAATATGGATTCTCCGGTTTTGTGACGACGAACCTGTTGTGAAGATAACGGATAGGAGCGGACAGTTTCATCCGGATTCTGCAGTCTTATCCGGCAGGATGCGATCAAGAGGCGAGAATCAGCTTATCTGTCCGGCAACGAGCTCTTCAATCTTCAGTCTGATTTCATCACGCGCCCTGCGAAACTCAGCCATGACCTCTTCTTCCGTGCCGACAGCACAGGCAGGGTCATCGACCGGCCAGTGGATACGTGTGATATCAGGCGGGGTCATGGGGCAGGACGCTTCGGCATTGCCGCAGAGGGTAATGATCTTGTTCATGGAGAGAAGGAAGTCAGGATCGATCTCCTTTGATTCCTGCTCGGAGATGTCAATGCCGAGTTCCCGCATCACGGTAGTGGCGCGACTATTTACGTCAGTCGGCGTCAGCCCGGCGCTGTGGGCATCAATGAGTCCTTTGCCGAGGACCCGTGCAAACCCCTCTGCCATCTGTGACCGGCAGGAGTTGCCGGTGCAAAGAAACATCACTCTTATCATGAACTGCCTCCTGGGGCAGACTCCCCATTCCGTGATACGGGCAGGCCTGCCATTTTGGTCGATAAAATAACCGGTAATTCGTCCTTCGGGGAACGCTCGGTCAATTATGCAATGACGGCAGGGAGCGAAACGTCCCGTGCCAGCGTCCCTGATCGGGCATATCTCATTCACGAGGATATTGCCTAAGACTATAGCAGATGTTTAATGCTGGTACCAACAAAGAATTATGATTTGTAATGGCAGGGAAACCGGCATCTGCTATACTGAAACCACAGAGGGGGATGGGTGTATGAGCATTCAAGGCAATGATGCCAGTCTGCAGGAAATGAGGAAGGACTATCCGGATAAGTTTGTGCCTGAGGTCCGTATTTTCAGTCATATACATCCCGGCGACCGGATCTTTATCGGCACCGGCTGTGGAGAGCCCCAGTACCTCGTACAGGCGATGATCAGGCATATTCAGTCCCATCCGAAGGCGTTTGTCGACACGGAGCTTCTCCAGATATGGAACCTCGGCGTCAACTCCTATGCGGAAAAGCAGTATAGGGACAATTTCAGGTTCAACTCTTTTTTCATCGGCAGCACGGCGCGCGATGCGGTCAATACCGGGCTTGCCGACTATACCCCCATATTCCTTTCTGCGGTCCCCGGCCTCTTTAAAGAAAAACGCGTCCCGATTGATATCGCCCTTATCCAGACTTCACTGCCTGATGCCCACGGCTATGTGAGCCTTGGCATAAGCGTTGATATCGTAAAGTCCGCGGTGGATAATGCCGAAGTCGTTATCGCCCAGGTGAATGCCGAAATGCCGCGCGTGCATGGCGACACCTTCGTACATATCAGAGATATTGATTTCCTGGTGCCGCATGATGAACCGCTGCTTGAGTTTGGTGCGGTCGTGTCCGATGAGATCGTCGGCCGCATCGGGAAATTTGTCGCGCAGATCATTCAGGACGGCGACACGATCCAGGTGGGGTATGGCAGCATCCCCAATGCGATCCTGGAGCATCTCAGGCATAAGAAGCATCTCGGTGTTCATACCGAGCTCTTTACGGACGGTATTATGGAACTCATGAAAAGCGGGGTCATAGACAATTCCCTGAAGGAGTTGAACCGTGATAAGACGATTGCGGCCTTCTGCATGGGAAAGCGGGAGACCTATGAGTTCATCCATGACAATCCGAGCATTGAGTTCAGGCCGGTAAGCTATACGAACAACCCACTCACCATTGCGAGAAACCGACGTGTAACGGCGATCAACAGTGCCCTTGAAATAGATCTTACCGGACAGGCAACGGCTGAGTCTCTCGGCAAGTATTTTTTCAGCGGGATCGGCGGACAGGCCGATTTTATGCGGGGAGCGATCCTCTCCGAAGGAGGCAAGACAATCCTTGCCATCCAGTCTACGGCGGAACACGATGCGATTTCGAGGATCGTGCCGTTTCTGACGGAAGGAGCTGGGGTTACCCTGACCCGTGGTGATCTGCATTATGTAGTGACCGAATACGGCATTGCCTATCTCCATGGCAAGAACATCAGGGAACGTGCCATGGACCTCATCGCCATTGCGCATCCGAAATTCAGAAGCTGGCTGATCGACGAGGCGAAGAAGCTTCATCTTATTTATGAGGACCAGGCCTTTATTCCGGGTGAGGCAGGGGTATATCCTGCCGAGTTTGAGGCGCACCGGACCACGAAGGCCGGTCTCGTATTGCTGATGCGGCCCGTGCGCATGACCGATGAACAGCTGCTGAAGGACTTTTTCTATGATCTGTCATCCGACTGCATGTACCACCGTTTTATTTCGACGCGGAATTCGATGCCCCATGAACAGCTCCAGAAATTTGTCGTGATCGACTACACGCGGGAGATGGTCATTCTTGCCATACGGGAAAGCGAAGGCAGGGAGTCGATCGTCGGCATGGCCCAGTATTATATCGACGAGAAGACGCATACCGCAGAGGTCGCCTTTGTTGTGCGCGACGACCACCAGAGCAAGGGCATCGGTTCAGAGCTTCTTGGCTATATCACGCTTCTGGCAAAGCGCAATGGTCTTCACGGCTTTACGGCAGAGGTGTTGATGGACAATAGGCCGATGCTCCAGCTTTTTCAGAAGATGGGTTTTATCGTTGAACAGCGGGCCGAAGCAGGGGTCTATGAGCTGAAGATGTCCTTCAGGGAAGGGTGAGCGGTAAGACGGCGGTTACCGCTTGTTCAGTCCCCAGATATTGTCTGCATATTCCATTACGGCGCGGTCGCTCGAAAATTTCCCCATATTGGCGGTATTGAGGATAGACCTGCGCGACCAGTCCTCGGCGTTGCGGTACGCAGCACCGGCCGCGTCCTGCGCCTGAACATATGAGCGGTAATCGGCTAGGATCAGGTAACGGTCTCCGCCATGAAGCAGGGCATTGAAAATCGGCATATAAAGGTCCTTCTTTTCAGACGAAAAGAAGCCCCAGCCGATCATGTCCAAAGCTTTTCTGAGGTCTGCATCGTTATGGTAGTAGTCCCACGGATTGTATCCGTTTACCCGCATGCTGCTTACTTCGTCGATCTTCATTCCGAAGATGAACATGTTTTCCTGTCCCACCTCTTCCATGATCTCGATATTCGCACCGTCAAGCGTGCCGATGGTAAGGGCGCCGTTGAGCGCCAGTTTCATGTTGCTTGTCCCTGAGGCCTCCATGCCGGCTGTGGATATCTGCTCCGACAGGTCAGCCGCCGGTATCACCTTCTCGGCCTGCGATATGCAGTAGTTTGGCAGAAAGACTACTTTCAGTTTTCTGCTGACCTCTGCATCACTGTTGACAGTCCTTGCGATATCATTGACCAGTTTGATGATCAGCTTGGCAAAGAAATAGCCTGGTGCGGCCTTGCCGGAGAAAATTACGGTCCTTGGCACCATGTCTGTCTGCGGATCATGTTTGAGGCGATTGTAAAGCGTAATGACATGAAGGATGTTCAGGAGCTGCCGTTTATACTCGTGAATACGCTTTATCTGCATATCATAGAGTGATTCTTCATCCACAACAATACCGGTCTTGCGAAGGATATACTGGCCAAGCAGCGCCTTGTTGGACCTCTTCACCTCCCGCCAGGCAGCGCGGAACAAGGGGTCTTCCGCAAGAGGGATGAGCTTTTTCAGGTCATACAGGTCAGTGATCCAGCCATTACCGATCTGGGAAGTAATAAGTGCCGAAAGGCCAGGATTTGCCTGGAGCAGCCACCTGCGCTGCGTAATGCCGTTGGTTACATTCCTGATACGACCGGGAAAGAACTCATCAAAATCCCTGAACAGGGAAGTCTTCAGAATTCGCGTATGCAGCTCAGCAACGCCGTTTACGGAATGACTGCCGACGATTGCCAGGTGTGCCATGCGCACTTTCTTTTGCGGCCCTTCTTCAATCAGCGACATCCTTGCCAACCGGTCGAGGTCAGAGGGGTATCGCTGCTCGACTTCCTGCAGGAACCGGTGGTTGATTTCATAGATTATCTCCAGGTGGCGGGGCAGCAGCTTTCCGATCATCTCGACCGGCCACTTTTCGAGCGCCTCGGGCAGCACGGTATGGTTCGTATAGGCAAAGGTGCGGACGCAGATGTCCCAGGCCTCTTCCCAGCAGAGGCGCTCCTCGTCCAAAAGCAGACGCATCAGTTCGGCAATGCTTATGGCAGGATGGGTGTCATTGAGCTGGACCGCGATCATCTCTGGGAGTTTGCTGAAGGGGGTCTCGCGCTTCCTGAACCTCCTGAAAATGTCCTGAAACGTTGCTGCTACAAAAAAATACTGCTGCTTGAGTCTCAGCATCCTGCCCTGCTCCATCTCATCGCTTGGATAGAGCACCTTGGTAATATTTTCCCTCAGCATCTTGACTTCCATGGCCTTCATGTAATCGCCATGATTATAGAACTCCATATTGAACTCGAAACTCGAAATGGCCGCCCAAAGGCGCATATTATTGACGATGTCTGTCCCGTAGCCGGGGATGAGGATGTCGCAGGCCATGGCATCTACCGTGTCTGCATCTGCCCATTGGCAGCGCATATTTCCCGCCTCGTCAAGGTAGCGGTCAGACCGGCCGTAGAATTTAACTGTGTACAGAAAACCCCTGCGGTCAATCTCCCAGGGGTTTCCCTTCCTGAACCAGTTGTCGCAGAGTTCAACCTGCCAGCCGTTGACGATCTTCTGGAAAAAGATGCCGTAGTCGTACCTGATGCCGTAGCCATAGCTTGGAATGTTCAGGCTCGCAAGCGAATCCAGAAAACAGGATGCGAGTCTTCCAAGGCCGCCATTGCCGAGGCCGGGGTCATTCTCCTCGGTCTCGAGATCTGCAAGGGAAAAATCGGTGCCCTCGAGCGCCTCCCTGCATTCTTTTTCGAGGGACAGGTTCAGGATATAGTTTTTCAGAAACCGGCCCGGCAGAAACTCCATCGAAAGGTAATAGACCCTTTTCGCCCCGCTTTTATAATATGACCTCTGAGAATTCAGCCAGCGCTCAATAAGCCGGTCGCGCACGCAGTAGGCCAGTCCGTTATAAAACGTGTCTTTTCTCGGCGTGCGGTAGTCATTGCCCAGAATGGATACAATATGTCTTTGGATGTCATCTTTTAAGCTGCCACAGACAGCAACGTCTGTCGTCGTCTTCTCCGAAATATGTCCTTCCTTTTTCATGTCTGACCCCTCAAACAGATGGCAATAGACGTTCACCATGCGAATAGTTCAGCTGCATTATATCACCTTTTTGACAGTGGCGAACGCGCAGAAAAAGGGGGGGCATGAACTGAAGACTTCGTTCGGGGCAGGGTGAGTGCGTGACGTGGCGCTTCTGCGTCCTATTGCACCAAATTAGCGGCGGGCAGCTGCATGTCGGACGGATTTGTCTGCCGGCGAAATGGCAGCTTTATCCTGCAGGGGATATTTCTCGGGGTTATCGAGATTGTCGATCTCCAGATCAACATCGAGTTCAGGCCAGTATAAATGATAACCATGCAGCAGCTGAACGTCCTGAATGGCGTGCAAAGTTTGATCTCTAAAAAATGGGTAGTCCTTGTAGCTGAGAAAATATTCCTTTTCCTTTGCATAGAGTCAAATGCTAAATGACGTAATGTTTTCAACGCTTACTGAAATGCTTTTGCCATGCTTTAATGATTTCATTGATATAGTGCCAATGACACAATAGGCCCCAGCCAGAATTTTGCTTCCCCGGCTTCACAGGTCACATGGACATGAATACGGTCTTCCTCATTCGAGAGGAAGTAAAATCTGTAACCCTTTTCTCAAAAAATTGATGGGCTCATCTGCCTTGCATTCCCCCTATCCCGATTGGCATGAAAATAGGATAATATTAAGAATATCAATGCGGTTGCCAAACTGCACACAATGTGATAATCTGTCAGTGAATGAAGCTGATAAACTGGAATACCGAAAAAAGCCTTAATCTCAAAGCATCAAGGGGTATTTGCTTTGAGGATATCGTGTTTTATATTGAAAACGGCGACATTTTGGATGACTACCAACATCCGAATCAGAATAAATATCCGGAACAGAGAATTATGGTAATCGGAATTAATAATTATGCATATCTTGTTCCTTATGTTGAGGATGTGGAAGAACTATTCCTGAAAACTATTATTCCGAGCAGAAAGGCAACAGAAAGTTATTTCGGAGGTAAGAAATGAAGACAAAATTGTCTAAAGAAGAACAGGAAATATTGGATAGTTTTGAAAAAGGCGAGTGGATACCGGTAAAAAACCTGTCAAAGAGAAAAGCAGAACTGATGAAATTTGCAAAAAACACTCTAAAGAAAGACAAAAGATTAAACATAAGAATTTCTGAAAGAGATTTAAACGAACTGCAACGCAAGGCAGTAGCAGAAGGCTTGCCATATCAGACGTATGTTTCCAGCATCATTCATAAATTCCTGAGCGGCAAACTTATAGAAGCAAAGAACTGCTAACACCGCTTTCAACCAGACGCGGAACAAGCTCGGCGTGTTTTCAGTCGTGTTTGCCCGCGCTTGTTACGGCCAGCGTGTCTGCCGGACATGGCACAGAACTTACGAGGTGAAAGCCCCCGTGCCAGGTAGAAGCAGAGCCGAAGGCAAGGAGAAGGGCACCAACAGCAGGCGCCTTCAGGCACAGAAGGCATAAATGCTATAGTCTCCCGCTTTTTACGGTTTTCTGCAGATGAGCTGTGCAACTGCTTTCTTCGGGTTTTTCTTAATGCCTTCAAAGGAATGAATGATCTCCCAATCCTGAAACCATGACCGCAGTTCTCCCGGCTGAAGCAGATGATCAGGATTCTTCGGTTTTCCGAATTGGGCCTGCTCTAATGTAAAGGTCTCATACATAAGAAGACCGCCTTTCCTGATGGCTTTTCTGATAAAGGGGATGAGCGGCCGATGAAGATACCGAAAGACAAGCACTGCGCTGAAGATATCGTTTTCAAACGGATCGCTGTTTTCCCGTTCGAGATCGATATGCCTCAGTGTTACGGGAACGCCGAGCGATGCAGCTGTCTCTGCGGCCTGCTTCAGGGCCTCATCTGACCGGTCCGCAAGGACAACGGAAAAATCTCTCAAAGCGAGGACGAGGCCGTTATGGCCATCGCCGCAGGCAAGATCGAGCAGCGGAAGATCCTTCAGCCCACCAGTAAAAAGTGAGAGGTTATCCCTGAGCAGGGAGTCAGACTCAGGCGGTCCGAATGGGGCTACGGGCAGTGACATACAGGCAGAAGATCATTACCCGAAACTACACATTCCTGATGAGTGCATGCTCGTCGCACTCCGGGAATTTGGGACAGCGGATGCAGTCGCCCCAGATCTTCTGCGGCAGTTCTGCTTTGTCCGTATCCTTGAATCCTAATTTCTTAAAGAATTCTGGCTGGTATGTAAGGACAAAGACCCGTTTGACGCCGAGTTCTTTTGCCTCGATCAGGCAGTGTTCAACCATCTTTCTGCCGATGCCTTTTTTGTGAAACTCTTTTTTCACGGCGAGCGAGCGCACCTCGGCAAGATCATCCCAGAGCACATGAAGGGCGCTGACGCCTACGATGACCTTCTTATCCTCGGCAATCACAAAGTCCCTGAGGTTTTCATACAGTTCGTTGAGCGACCTCGGTATCATCTGCTCCTTGCGGGCGAATTCGTTTACGAGCTTCTGGATATCCCTGATATCGCTGATATGGGCCTTACGTATTTTCAATGCAGTCCATCCCCTTTCTGACAAGCCCTCGGTTTGCCGAAAAAGCAGCCGCTTTTTTCGGGTCGGCATTGTCCTCAAATATGCTGAATATGGTTTTTTGTCTGAGCAATGCAGTTTTTGCGATAAAGGCGCCGAGCATTACCATGTTGGCCGACTTCTGATTGTCCTGATCGCCTGCAATCCGGGTTGAAGGCACCGCGACGGCAATGACGTCCTTCCTTGCTATCTTGCCCGGGATAAGCGAAGAGTCATAGAAAAGCAGGCCGTCTTTTCTGAGGCCCGGCAGGAAGCGTTCAAGTGATGCCCTGTTCATCACGATGAGGATATCCGGCGTCGTGACCACAGGAGACCCGATCATTTCGTCAGCGATGATCACGGTGCAGTTTGCTGTGCCACCGCGCATTTCAGCGCCGTATGAGGGGAACCAGGTGACGTCCCTGCCTTCGAGCATGGCTGCCGACATGAGCATCCTGCCGAGAAAAAGTATGCCCTGTCCGCCGGAGCCTGCGATGATTATCTTCTTCTCCAAATCAGTTGCTTCCCGGGTATTTATCTTTAACCAGCCCCAGTGGGTAGGTCTGCGAGAGGGTCGTCCTGACCCATTCTGCTGCTGCCCGTGGGCTCATGCCCCAGTCAGTAGGGCAGGGTGACAGGATCTCGATCAGACTGAAGCCCTTGCCTTCGATCTGGTATCTGAAGGCCTTTTCTATGGCCTTTCTTGCGGTAACCAGGTTCTTATACGAATCAACCGCAACCCGCTGGATGTATGCGACGCCTTCAAGGGTCGAGAGGAGTTCGGAGACTTTCAGCGGATAGCCCGTGCTCTTCAGGTCCCTGCCCGTGGGCGTGGTGGTTGTTCTCTGGCCGGTGATCGTTGTCGGCGCCATCTGTCCACCGGTCATGCCATAGGTCGCGTTATTAATGAAGAAGACCGAGAAATTCTCGCCCCTGTTGGCCGCATGGATGATTTCAGCGGTGCCGATTGCCGCAAGGTCTCCGTCTCCCTGATAGGCGAAGATGATCCTGTCAGGCATGATCCTTTTGAGCGCTGTGGCCGCGGCCGGGGGTCTGCCATGCGCTGCTTCGAGTATGTCGAAATTGAAGTAATCGTATGCAAAAACAGCGCAGCCCACAGGCGCTATGCCGATGACCTTCTCCCGGATGCCGAGCGCATCGATACATTCTGCAATAAGCCTGTGCACGAGGCTGTGGCCGCAGCCGGGACAGTACCGGAATGCATCCGGTTTCAGACTCCTGGGTCGCTCAAATACTTTTTTCACGCACGTTTCCCTGGTAACAGACTATGGTATTTCTGCCCGCAGTTTTTGCTGCGTACATGGCGCTGTCTGCAGCATTGAGCAGGTCCTTTGCCGTGGATGCATTCTGCGGAAACGAGGCGACGCCGCCGCTTACCGTTATATTCACTGTCTCCGTGGCATTGATTTTTATCTCTGTCTCCCGCACTGACTGTAATATTCTTCCGGCAAGGGTGATCGCTTCATCTTCTGCCGTGTTCGGCAGTATGATAACAAACTCCTCGCCTCCATACCTTACCACAACGTCCGTTTCTCTCGAAACCGACTTGAAGATCCTGGCAAGTTCCTGAAGCACCTCGTCTCCTGCCTGGTGACCGTAGGTGTCGTTCAGGCGCTTGAAGTTATCAATGTCAAAAAGCATGAGCGAAAACGAACTGCCGTACCGTTTCGTCCTCGATATTTCAAGATCGAGATAGCGGTAAAAATATCTGCTGTTAAAGAGCCCGGTGAGGCCGTCGGTTATCGAGAGCCGTTTTGTTTCCTGGAAGAGCTTGATCTTGTCGATGATATGGGATACGTGGTTGCCGACCAGTGAGAGGAGTGCCGCAAAATCAAAATCCATCTCCCTGTTCACCCTGCTGGCCAGAAAGAGCAGGCCTATTGCCTTTTGGCTGGATAGAAGCGGTATGGCAACAATAAAGACAAAGCCTTCCTCTCGCAGCACCGGGACCCTCGAGATGGCCGTACGCTCAACAATATACATCGGCTCCTGTATCCTGAGGGCATCGTGGCAGATGGTTTCAATGCCTCCGGCAAGGATAAAGTTCTGCAGATCCGGGGAAAGGCCTTTGCTCGTCTTCAGTTTGAGTCGCTCGTCTTCGCTCATCATCAGGAAGCCTGTATGAAAGTCTGTGATGAGAAGGACTTTTTCGATCAGGTCCTCCATCACCAGGTCCATATTTTCTGATGAGATAAAGGCGCTTGAAAGGGTATTGATGATGATCAGTTCCTTGTTTCTTTTCAGGAGCTCTTTTTCGAGTCTGATGAAGTTCGTGATGTCCTTGATTACAATCCTGATAAGATAGGTTATGCCGGAATGCCTGAACGGGAGGATCAGCACCTCAAAATGCCTGTTATGAAAGACGATCCTCTCAAAATCCTCCGAGCCTGAGGAGAAGGACTGGGAGATTTTAACGGAAAGCCCGTCAAGCAGGGTTATTTCATTAAAGTTCTTGTCGATCACCGCATCTCTATCCATCCCAATGAGCGTAAAAAAACTCAGGTTGGCATCAAGGACGGTGCCGTCGGACCTCAGGATAATAAAAGGGTCGGGTATGAGATCCAGAGAGATGAACTCTGCCTGGTCCTTGTGAGCGTTTTTATCAGTGGAGACAATCTTCATGCCTTATTTGCTTCTTTACATTCGTTATGGTTTTCACCTGTTATTATTCTATTTTATTTCCAATAGCGCAATAGTATTTTATCGGGACAGCCATTCCGCGTTTATGAAGCTATTTCTATATAAACCATCTTTCAATCCGTATGGTTAGGGTGAAAGAGTAAAGGCGTTGCATTTTTGTACGTGCCATTGCTATAATCCAGATACGTAATTTTTTCAGTCTGGCGAAGTAAATTAAGAAGAGTGGGCTTTCCCGCTCTTTTGTTTTCTATGGAAGAAATACAGGAAAAGATAGCGGCGTTGGCAGAATCCATTGCGGAGCAGCATGGGATTCGGGTCTATGACGTGGAGATCGTGGGCAATGCGAGGAATCCTTTTGTGAGGGTTTACCTTGACAAGGAAGAAGGGGTTTCTCTCGATGAGTGCGCGAAATTCAGCAGGTCGCTTTCTGCGCTGATCGACGTAGAGGATCCGATACCGACGGCCTTTGTGCTGGAGGTTTCCTCCCCGGGGCTCGACCGGCAGTTGAAGAAGCTGAGACATTATGAACAGTCAAAGGGTAAGCTGGCTAAGGTGGTACTGAAGAAAAAGTCTGCAGATGGACAGAATGTGCTCATCGGCAGGATTATGGATGTTCAGGGCGACATGATAACCCTGATAACCGGGGACGAGCAGAAGCTGTTCCTACCCTTTGATGCCATCTCTCGGGCAAGATTGGAGATAGAACTGAAATGACAAAAGAACTGTGCCATGTAATTGAACAGATAAGCAGGGAAAAGGGCATCTCGAAGGAGATCATGATAGAGGCTCTGGAGTCGGCGCTGCTCTCCGCCATGAGGAAAAAATATGGCGGCAGGACAAATATTCATCTGACTATTGACCGGAAAAAGTGTGATATCCGGGTCTATGAGACGAAGCTGGTGGCTGCGGAAGTGGCTGACCCTGACCAGGAGGTCTCGGTCAAAGACGCCCAGGCTATCGATCCGGAGAAGAAGGAAGGCGATTCTATAGACTTCCCTCTCGATCTCCATGACCTGGGCAGAATAGCTGCACAGACTGCGAAGCAGGTCATATTCCAGAGGGTGCGTGAGGCAGAGCGCGATGTCATCTTCAGCGAGTTCAAGGACAGGACCGGCCAGATCGTGAGCGGCTCTGTTATGAGAAAAGAGAAGGGCGCATACTTCATCAATCTTGGCAAGACAGAGGCATACCTTGCGATCAAGGACACGCTGCCGACCGAGAACCTGAAGCGCGGAGATGTTGTTAAGGCGATTGTTGAAGAGGTCAAGATCACCTCAAAAGGTCCCGAGATTATTATCAGCAGGACATCGCCCCAATTTGTCGGCGAACTGTTCAGAATGGAAGTGCCTGAGATCAGCGAAGGCCTTGTTATCATAAAGAGTATTGTCCGCGAGCCCGGAGAACGCACAAAGATTGCTGTCACCTCAAAGGACACTGCGGTTGATCCGGTCGGCTCATGCGTCGGCATGAAGGGAACCCGGGTGCAGGCCATAGTCCGTGAACTCAGGGGTGAGAGGATCGACATTATTCCCTGGACCGATGAACCGAGGACGCTCATTGCCCGTGCGCTCAGCCCGGCAAGCGTCGAGAAGATCGGCGTCAACGAGGATGACAAGACCGCAATGGTAGTCGTCAACGACCAGCAGCTCTCCCTTGCGATCGGCAAGAAGGGCCAGAACGTGAGACTTGCGATGAAGCTCACCGGCTGGGATATTGATATCATCAGCGATACGGAATATTCAAAAATACGCCTGGAAGAGACAGATAAGGCTCTTGAGGATTCCATGAAAAAGGAATCCCAGAAAAAAGAGACGCCATCTGTCGATGCCTGACAGCACAGGACTCTCCCTCCAATTCGTAAAAGGAGTCGGGCCGCATAAGGCCCGGCTTTTTGCAAGTCTCGGTATCAGCACCATCGCAGACGCATTCCATTATCTCCCTTTTCGTTACGAAGACCGTTCAAACCTCAAGCCTATCACGGACCTTCAGCCTGACAGCAGGGAGACCGTTTCAGGGACTATTGTTTCACTCAAGGCGAAGGGCAACAGGCTCGGCATTCTGGAAGCGGTGCTCACTGACGGGGCAGGATATCTGAAGATCACATGGTTTAATCAGCCCTTCTTAAAGAAAACCTTTAAGATGGGCCAGTCCATTGTCGTCAGCGGCACGGTAAAACGGAACACCAGGGATATGCCGCATCTGATGATGGAAAGTCCGGAGTATGAGACACTGCCAGAGGATGCTGATGCCCTTATCCATACCTGCAGAGTCGTCCCCTTTTACCATCTTACCGAAGGCATCAGCCAGAAGCAGTTCAGGAAGCTCATGTTTTCGATTATCCAGGAGTATGCGGTGCATCTTCGGGATCCTCTGCCCTCAGATGTCCTTTCGAGGAATGATCTGCCTGCACTTCAGGAGAGTATCCGGCAGTTGCACTTCCCCGGCAATACCGAAAACCTTGCCGACCTCAACAGCGGCAGGACCAGATATCACCGCAGAATCATATTCGATGAGTTCTTTCTTTTCGGGCTTGGTCTTGCCGTGCTCAGGGATACTGCCGGACGGGAAAAAGGGATCAGTTTCAGGCCGATGGGAGACCTCAGAAAGGCTCTTCTGGAGCAGCTTCCCTTTGAACTTACTTCAGCACAGAAACGGGTCATGGACGAGATCGGCAGGGACATGCGTAAGTCCAGCCCCATGAACCGTCTTATCCAGGGTGATGTCGGCTGCGGCAAGACTGTTGTAGCTCTTTCTGCCATGCTCGATGCGGTAGAATCAGGGTATCAGGCAGTGCTCATGGCTCCGACAGAGATCCTTGCGGAACAGCATTACATCAATATATGCGGGCTGATCGGTCAGCTCGGCCTCAGCGTGCAGTTGATGACCGGAGGCTCGAAAAAGCAGGCTTCAGCGGACGCATCTGCTTCCGACATTATTATCGGCACCCATGCGCTGATTCAGGAGAAGGTGAAGCTCAGGAAGCTGGGGCTTGCGGTGATCGACGAGCAGCACAAGTTTGGTGTCATGCAAAGGGCGGTTCTCAGAAAAAAGGGCATGAACCCCGATGTCCTGGTGATGACCGCGACGCCGATCCCGAGGTCTCTCGCCCTTACCCTGTATGGCGACCTTGACTGTTCCGTAATCGATGAACTCCCTCCCAAAAGAAAGCCTGCGCACACCTCCTGGATGGAAGCTTCGAAGAAGGATGAGATCTATGAACTTCTCAGGCAGGAACTGAGCAGGGGAAGGCAGGCCTATGTGGTGTACCCTGCCATAGAAGAGTCCGAGAAGATGAAACTGAAAACAGCGCAACAGGGCAAAGAGGCATTTTCCCAAAAGTTTCCCGAGTTCAGGGTCGGGCTTATGCACGGCAGGATGAAGACCGAAGAGCGTGCAGCCGCGATGGGTCTTTTTAAAAATAAGGAGATCGATATCCTGGTGAGTACAACCGTAATCGAGGTGGGTGTGGATGTCCCCAATGCCTCGCTCATGCTGATCGTGCATGCCGAGCGTTTTGGCCTGAGCCAGCTGCACCAGCTGCGGGGGAGGGTCGGAAGAGGCGCTGACGATTCATACTGTATCCTGATCGCATATTGTCCCATTGGTGAAGATGCCCGGCGCCGTCTGGATATTATGGTGAGGACCAATGACGGCTTCCGGATTGCGGAGGAGGACCTCGAGATCAGGGGGCCGGGGGAGTTTCTGGGAACGCGCCAGGCAGGGCTGCCTGAGCTGAGGAATGCGAATATTATTCGGGATGCGGCCATACTTGAGGCGGCAAAAAATGAGGCTGCTGTCATCATCGAAAAGGACGCCGGACTCAAAGAATTACCTTTTCTAAAAGAACATCTTGATGTATTCTGGAAAGGAAGAGTTGACTTCTTCAAGACAGGGTAGCGGAGGCGAGGCATGAAGAAAATAATAGACGATTTCAGAAGAGGGCTGGAGAGGCTGCGCTGGTTTGCGACCGTGTTTGCCGAGCGCCTGAAGATCGAGATAGCGATATTCAGGCTTCTCTATGAATCTGACAGGATCGTCAAGACCAGAGGAGAACTTCTGAGAAAGATCGGCGAACGCGTCATGGAACTGAAGGACCAGCAGGACAAGAACATTCTGAAAGATTCGGTCGTAGCAGAGGCAGTGGCTGAGATCGGCAAGCTTGAAAAGACTATCGATGACCTCAAAACCAGGGTCGCTGAGATGGGCAGGGTTTCGGAGTAGGTGATACTGTACGGCATTGTATTTATCTTTGGTGCGCTTATCGGTTCGTTTCTGAACGTATGCATATACCGGATGCCGCGTGACCGTTCGATCGTATGGCCCTCGTCGCGCTGCACGTCCTGCAGTAATCCTATCAGACCTTGGGACAATATACCGGTGCTCAGTTTTCTGCTGCTGGGAGGCAAGTGCCGGACCTGCAAGGCCCCCATATCTTTTCGGTATCCGCTTGTTGAGGCGCTGAACGCTTTCTGCTATGTTTTTCTTCTCTGGAGATTCGGGCCTGACTGGCCGCTTCTGATCTACGCGCTGTTTTGCTCTGCGCTTATTGTCATAACCTTTATCGATCTTGATTTCCAGATCATACCTGATCGCATTTCTCTTCCCGGCATACCTCTTGGCCTGCTTGCCGGCTCGCTCATCCTGCCGGATCCGTTTATGCGGGCGGATGCGCTCGGATGGAGAGCGTCGTTCATCGGCGCTGCATCAGGGTTCCTTTTTTATTATTCCATTGCCTTTGCCGGAGAGAAAATATTCAAGAAAGAGGCAATGGGCGGAGGCGACATCAAAATGATGGCCATGGTCGGAGGATTCCTGGGATGGAAGGGCGTAATTCTGACGACCTTCCTCGGCAGTTTTTTCGGGTCGATCATCGGCATCTTCATGATGCTCTTTCGGGGAAGAGAAAAGGGCAGTCAGATACCGTTTGGTCCCTTTCTTGCGCTTGGAGCGGTGATTTCGCTTTTCTTCGGTCAGGAGATCATTATCTGGTATCTGTACCGGAGATGAGCATGACGGGATGCATGATGCGCTGACATGAACTTCCAGTATATCCAGATAACCCTTATCATTTCCGTTGTCCTGATGTTTGTTATTCTCGTTTTTTTTGTGGTAAAGCAGATTCTTGCGTACCAGAAAAAGCGGGATGAACAGGAAAACCGCGAGAGGACCCAGATTACCTTTGTTGTCGATACCTTCCATGATCTTATGTCCAGCCCTCGACATTCTTGAGCTTAACGAAGATGACGTGATCGGAAAGCCCTGCAGAGAGATATTTCGGAGTCCCATCAGGGAGATGATAGAAGAAAGAAGAGTGGTTGTGCGCGCAGAAACGGCATATACCTGCTCCGGCGGAAAGCGGCTCTGGATCGGTCTTGCGCTTTCACCGCTGAGAGACAGCACCCAGGCTGTCATCGGCCACCTCCTTGTCTTTACCGACCTGACAGAACTGAAGGCCTTTCAGTCGCAGAAGGAACTGCGTGACCGGCTCTCGACGCTTGGGGAGATGTCTGCAGGCATTGCCCATGAACTCAGAAATCCGATGGCGGTCATTTCCGGCTATACCAGGATACTGTCGAGAAAGGCTGACGATTCCCTGAAGCCTGCGGTAACCGCAATCAACAAGGAAGTCGATGTCATGAATCGGATCATAACCGACTTTCTCACCTTTGCCCGTCCTGCGGATCCGGTTTTCGGCAGAGTCGATCTTGCTGCGTTGATAAAGGGTTGTGTCGAGGCCATTGAAGAGACTGCGCAGAAGATCAGCATAACGGTCTTGATTTCAGACGTGCCGATGATTAAGGCCGACGAGGTCTTTATGCGCCAGGCGATCTCGAACCTGCTTCAGAATGCGGTTGAGGCAATGCCGGATGGCGGCAAGATCGCATTCACCTGTGCTCAGGACACGGAGTGCGTCCTGTTGACCATGTCAGATACAGGCCACGGCATACCGGAGAACATTATGGACAAGATATTCCTGCCCTTTTACACAACCAAGGAGCGTGGCACCGGCCTGGGTCTTGCCATTGTGCATAAGATCATCGTCTCCCATGGAGGTACCATCAGGGCTGAATCTTCACCTCAGGGCACGGTCTTTACCCTGGCCCTTCCTAAAGAGACCGCAGTCATTTGTCCTTCGTAACCCTGGCCTTTACGGTCAGAGGCTGAAACCGTCAACAGGGATCCGGCAGAATTTCCTGAAGCCTGACTTAATGGACATCATTACCGCTATTGCCTTATAATTCACAAAAAACACAGGGGAGGGTTATTTTGAGAACAAGGGCCTTCAGATTCATTGTATGCATTATGTTCATGCTGTCCACGTCCATTGCCGTTTTTGCTCAATCAGCGACTGAAAAGACCTTCCTGAGCCTCTATTTTACAGAGGATGAATTGACGGTCGTCTCTGCAACGCGGAGTCTCAAGTCTATCGATCGCATTGCTGAAAATATCTCGGTCGTGACCCATGAAGAGATAGAACTGATGAATGCCCATACGGTTGCGGATGTTTTAAATTCGGTCAATGGGCTGCAGGTATCATTTTTTGGCTCCAGCCCGGGCAATATTGCGCTTGCCCAGATTCAGGGGTCTGATCCGCGTCATGTTGCAGTGTTCCTGGATGGTGTGCCGCTGAACAATTTAAGCAATAATCTCACAGGATTGGAGATGCTCCCGGTCCAGCATATCGAAAAGATTGAGATAATCAAGGGTCCTGCCTCTTCAGCATGGGGTTCTTCATTAGGCGGCGTGGTAAACATTATCACAAAATCTGCATCAGACAAGGTCAGCGGTACGCTCTCGGCCTCATACGGTGAGCGCGAAACCAGTGATCTCAGGGCGGAGATAAGCGGCAGGAAAGATGCCTTCGGCTATTATGTAGCAGCCGGAAGACTTGAGACAGACGGCTTTCGTCCCAACAACGATACCCTTAACAGGAACATCTATACAAAACTGTCGTTCGATCCAGCGTCTAACACCCGGATACTTTTCTCCCTGCTCTATGGCGAGACCTTGCGGGGGGAGTATGTTGATACTGACTGGGGCGAATATGGCAAAAAACAGAACAAGCTGCTGGTTATGAATCTGTCACTGAATACGGCGCTAAGCAAGGAGTCCGACCTTGCAGTCTCCATATGGTCATATGATAATCGTGAAAAGGAGTTCGTCTATCAGCTAAGCGACAGCAGCCTGATTTTTACGGGGCAGAACAGAGACAAAAAATACGGGGCAAGCGGAAAGTTTACCTGGCGACATGAAAACCATGCAGCGGTTATGGGTGTTGATTATGAAAAGGGAACATTATGGTCATATGTCATCGAAAATGAAAAGCAGTCAATAGAAAAACGGGCTGTATACGTCAATGATACCATGACCCTCGGAAAGTTTTCCGTGACCCCGGGACTGAGGTATGACAATACGGATACAAATGGTAATTTCCTCAGTCCCAGTCTTGGAGCGACATATGACCTTGGCAAGAAGACGTTGCTGAGGGCCTATATTGCGCGCGGGTTCAGCATCCCTCCGCTGAGTTTTACCTTTCTTAATGAAACAGCTGTAGGTTGGAAGGGCAATCCTGATCTGAGAGTGGAGAAAGTTATGTCCTATCAACTGGGCATCGAAACCGGGGTATTGGAGTATCTCTGGCTGAAGATTGCGGCCTTCAGGCATGACGTGAAAGACGGGCTTGTGCCTGAGGAAGGGACGGACGGTCTCTGGTCGTTTATCAATAAGGACAAACTCAGAAGGCAGGGGGCAGAGATCGAGATGAGGACTCAGCCTGTTTACCATATGACCCTGCATGCCGGTGCAACCTATATTCAGACAAAGGACAGTGATACCGGAGAAGTAATTAAGGATGTGCCAACAAGCTCCTATGTGGTTGGACTGCAGTACGACGACAATAAAACCTTTAGGGCACTCCTTCAGGGAAGGTATATATGGTGGAATTCTGATGCATTCTATCTGGCTAAATACAGTTCTATGATCTTTGACCTGAACATGATCAGGACCATCTATCAGGCAAAGGGAAGCAAAGTTGATCTTTTCCTGACAGGCCACAATATCTTCAATGGTTCACAGTATTCGGACTCCTGGTATAAAAACTCTGCGCGCTGGATCGAGGCAGGGTTGCGCTACAGGTTTTAGGCAGACTATCACCCCCTTTCAGGGGGATACATTGTCGTGACGGAGGAATGAACATGGCGACTCCAACAAAGAAGGCTGCAACAAAGAAGACAGCAACAAAAAAGCCGGCAGCTAAGACGCTCAGTAAAGGGACAACAAAGAAAGCTGCTGTAAAGGCCGGTTGTTGCCCTGGCGGCATGGGCAGTGCAAAACGATAGCAAATAGTTTATCTCAGGACTGAAAGAAGGAGGGCTCAAGCCCTCCCTCTTTCTACTGTATGCAACTTTCCAAATACTGCAAAATCTATAAGTCAGAAAAAACTGCCGATACCCTTATCCTGTTTTCCACTAAAAACGCTGCCATAGCTGAACTGCCGGAATCGCTCCTGCAGCGCATCAACAAAAACAAGTCAATTCCCGATGCTGATGAAAAACTTCTGAGGCGGCTTGGGTTGCTTGCTGCTGATCCTGAAAAAGAGAAGAAGCGGGTGATGAGATATATCGACGAGGTAAACAGGATCAGCAGGACACTGAACATCAAGCTCGTGATGAACCTTGACTGCAACCTCGACTGCAGATACTGCTTTGAGGGCACACGAAAAGGAAAATTCTATCTCTCAAAATCTTGCGCTGATGATTTTATCTCATTTGTTCGGAGCAGGGTAGTCAGAGCAGAAAAAATGGGCTGCGGATTTGAAGATATTGTAATCACGTTTTACGGAGGCGAGCCACTGCTGAGCAAAGAGATGATCATCTCTATTGCCCAAAGACTGAAGGCCCTTGCGGGGAAGTCGGGCATAACGTTTTCATTTTCCCTTATGACGAACGGCACGCTTCTGACAAAAGCGACTGCCCTTGAGCTGAAGAAACTTGGTCTTAAAGATGCCTGTTTCACGCTTGACGGGTTGCCGGACAATCATGACAGATACCGGCCATTCAAGGGCGGCGCTGGCAGCTTCAGCATAATCCTGAAGAATATGAAAGAGACGTGTGATGTCGTCAGCATAGACCTCGGCGGCAACTATACAAGGGAAAACTACAGGCACTTCCCTGCCCTCTTAGACCTGCTTATGGATAAAGGTCTGACTGCTGAAAAAATACCATCACTGAGTTTCTACCCGATAGTCGCCGAATCTGCTTCTGTCATGCCGGACTTTCATGAGGGGTGTGTCTCAATTAACGAGCCGTGGCTGGCAGAGGCAGGAATGTTTCTGAGGGATGAAATACTGAGAAGGGGTTATTCAACCGGCCGGGTTCTGCCGTCAATCTGCATGATGGAACAGCCGAACAATATGGTAATGAACTACAACGGCGACATCTACAAATGTCCGGGCCTGATCGGCAGGCAGGAGTATAAGGCCGGGGACATCTGGAAGGGGATTGGGGACTATCATGTCTCTCATCATTTAGACAACTGGAATAATGAAAAATGCCTTGGATGTGAATATCTGCCCTTATGCTTTGGCGGCTGCAGGTACATGAAGCTGGTGCGGGACGGCAATATGGACGGCATTGACTGCAAAAGACCCTACCTGGAAGCAACACTCGAAAAGGCCGTGATGCAGGACATCAGGTACGGCCAGTTATGAAGCAGTGCTATGGGTTATTTCCAGAGCAAAGCATAAAGAAGTATGCTATGATCTGCTGATGGTATGGCTGTCTGAATTGGAGGATTAGGGCGGCCTTTATAACCGTCTATTTATGAGGGGGACATTGTTTAAGGGGTCATTTATTTCATTGACGCGACGGTTTATCAGAATCCTTCCGGCTCTGATAATCATTCTCCTGATGTCTGCGACTTCCCGGGCCAGTGATGTACTTGTCCTGAAGTCTTCCGACATCAAGCCGTATCAGGAAGCACTGGAAGGCTTCAAGCGGACCTGCAGATGCACGATAACGGAGTTTTTGCTTCGCGATGCGCGGGGTGAGCTTGCCAACAAAGCGGCTGAAATTCATGCGCGGGCTATTTTTGCCGTCGGTATGGATGCCCTGAGTGAGGCTCAGGCAATAACCGAAATGCCTGTCGTCTATGCAATGGTGCCGTCCCATCCTGCTTCTGCCAGGCAGAACATATCTGGTGTGAGCATGCGCATCCCGGCAGAAAAGCAGCTCGCCGCCATGGTCAGGATATTGCCTGGTGCGAAGAGGATCGGCGTTGTCTATGACCCGAAGAATTCCGACGGGTTGATGCATGATGCACTGAGGGCTGCAAAGGAGCAGAACCTTGAGTTGATCCTGAGCACGGTTCAGGGGTTGGGTGAAGTTCCGTCCCGGATCGACGGCATGAAGAACCGGATTGATTTCTTCTGGATGCTGCCGGATACGACCGTGATTAACCCCGAGACCCTGAACCATCTCTTTTTCTTTTCATTTCAGAATAAAGTGCCTATCTTTTCCTTCTCGAAAAAATTCGTTGAGCAGGGGGCTGTTGCGGCGCTGAGTATTGACCCTGTGGACGTCGGTGCACAGGCAGGAGAAATTATGCAGAAGCAGCTTTCAAAAGCAGATTCGTGGCCGAGGCTTCGACAGGATGTCCGAAAGCCGCTTCTTATGATCAATAGAAGAATTGCCGCAAAAATGGATGCCAGGCTTGGTGCGAACGTCCCCGAGGGCGAGTATGATGTCAGATAGGCCGGGTATGTTCGGCAGGATGCTCCACTATGCCAGTGGGTATCGTGAGAGTTTTGCGGGAAAACTCTTCATCTCGGTCGCTGCCATTGCGCTGCTAATTTTTTGTCTGATCTTTGCATTCGATTACTGGTCGGAAACCAGGACCATGAGGCAGAACATAAGTAACAAAGGAAGACTGCTTTCTTCTATCCTCGCCAAGAATGCAAGGACCGGCGTTTTTGCCGAAAATCAGGACATGCTGAGGGCTGCGTGCGAGAGCATCACACAGAGCAGTGACGTGCTCGCGATCAGGATCAGCGATATCAATGACCGTCTGCTGTATGAATATAAAAAAGACGGCATTTCTGAAGATGAGTTCAAGGGTCTTCCTGCGGGCAGGGACATGAAAGCCCTACAGGACAGAGGAGAAAAGATCTTCATGATACCGGGGAAGAAGGTCTATTTATTTTCTGCGCCGATCATCATCGAGAGGGCTTATCAGGCTGAAGGCCTCTTCTATTCTGATGCGGGTGATGCTGCCATGCAGAAGGATTTGATCGGATATCTCTATCTTGGGCTGAACAGGGCCTATCATGAGAAAAGGCTGAAAACGGTGCTTATTACCGACGTCACGGTCGCGGCGCTGATTCTCCTGTTGGCGGGAAGTCTGATTTTCTGGCTTGCGCGAAAGATGACGCGGCCGCTTGTCAGTCTTGCCGAAGCAGTCAGGTCCTTTGGCAAAGGCCAGCAGTTCAGTGCAGTCACCGTTAACAGTCGGGATGAGGTCGGTAAACTCGCCGAGGCTTTCAGCGCCATGACCGACTCTCTGCAGCATAAGGAGGCGGAGCGGCAGCGCATGGAGTCACAGTTCAGACAGGCGCAGAAAATGGATGCGGTCGGTACGCTGGCCGGCGGTATAGCGCATGACTTTAATAATATCCCCAGTGCCATCATCGGATTTGCCAATATTATGAAGATAGGCATGGAAAAGGACGACCCCGCAATGGGACAGGTGGACCATATCCTGTCAGCTTCGGCGAGGGGGACGTCACTGGTGCAGAGCCTGCTTGCCTTCAGCAGGCAGCGGATAATCGATCCGAAGCCGGTCAGCGTGTCGGAGATTATTACCTCAATGGAGAAGATCCTGAAGCGGCTTATCAGGGAAGATATCGCTTTCAGGATCGAACTCTCGGAGGAAGACCTTGTGGTGATGGCAGATGCAGGACAGATTGATCAGGCGCTGATGAACCTCTGCACCAATGCGAGGGACGCTATGCCGGATGGCGGGGTGCTTACACTTGCCACCCGACGGGCAAGGCTTGAGGAGAATTTTTTTAGAGATTACGGGACTGCCAGGCCGGGCATGTATGCTGTTATATCCGTGGCAGATACCGGTCTGGGCATGAACAAAGAAACGCTCAAGAAGATCTTTGATCCCTTCTTCACGACAAAGGAGGTTGGCAAGGGCTCAGGCCTCGGACTGTCGACCGTCTATGGGATCGTAAAACAGCATGGTGGCTATCTTGACGTTGTGAGCGAAGAAGGCGAGGGAACGGCTTTCAATATGTATTTCCCTCTGCTTCAGACCAGTGTTGAAAAGGAAAAAGAGAAGAAAGCGGCACTGCTCACGAAGGGCACAGAGACTATTCTGGTCGCCGAGGACGATGAAGATGTGAGAATCTACATTACGGACATCCTGACGATCTTCGGATACAAGGTTATCGCGGTCACGAACGGTGATGAGGCGGTGGATGCCTTTGTCGCCAACCAGGGGATCGATCTGCTTCTCCTTGATGTAGTCATGCCGCGGAAAAACGGCAGGGAAGCCCTTGAGGCAATACGGCAGACTGCTCCCGATATCAAGATCCTTTTTCTGAGCGGATATCCTGCTGAAGCGATCGGCAAAAAGGGGATCATCGATAAGGGGTTGAATTATATCAGCAAGCCGGTTACACCGGAAGCACTTCTGCCTAAGCTGCGGGAAATCCTCGACCATAAACCGTACTAATAAAAAAATCTGAACAGCAGAAAGGTCAGGAGCGTTCCCATGAGTGCTCCCAGCACCACTTCCAGCCAGGTATGCATCTTTATCGCGATCCTGGACTGGGCGATCCAGACCGCCAGGAGAAAGCAGAGGACCGAGATGTAAAGGTTCTCCGTGATATACGTGACCGAGACCCAGACCGAAAAGGCGAGCGCTGAATGGCCGGAGGGCATGCCGCCGCTTAGGGCATGCCCTTTTCCGAATTGTGCTTTTGTAACGATAACGGCAATAAGTACAAGTACGAAGGCGATGAAGGATATTTCTTCCTTTGAATGTTTTGCGACATGAAAGCCTTCACTGAAAATAACTTTTACATAGGGGAAAAGCACTACATAGCCGAGCACTGCTGCGCCGAAGGCAGTGATAAGCACTGCGCCGGCAGCAATATCTTTTGCGATCCCTGCCTTCTCCGAATAGTCTGGAGACAGAATATCCACAACGGCCTCTATGGCGCTGTTCATCATCTCCGCTGCAAGTACGAGGATAACGGCAAGCGCAATGATGACGAGCTCAGACTTTGAGACGCCGACCATATAGCTGAAAAACAGGACACCAGCTGCCGAGAAAAAATGGTATCGGAGATGTTTCTGGGTGCGTACTCCATACAGTATGCCTTCTATGGCGTGGTTAGCGCTTTTAATCCAGGCGGACAAAGGCATCCCGAATCTCCTTTTCCTTCTTCTCCATCTTTGCCTTCAGGTATCTGCTCTTCTCATGGTCGTACCCCAACAGATGCAGCAGCCCGTGAATAAGCAGTCTTCTCAGCTCTTCCTCAAAGGTGGATTCGTATTGCCGCGCCTGGCTGATCGCCCTTGGCACGGAGATGACGATATCTCCGAGCATTGGCGTCGTGATATCGCCCGGGCTGAAACCCTCGTCCATCGGGAAGGAAAGGACATCGGTTTCTTTGGGGATGCCGCGATAGCGCTGGTTGAGGAGCTTCATTCGTCTGCTGCCCACAAAGAGCAGGCTCAACTCAGCCTCTTTACGTCCGAGCAGGAACAGGGCACTGGTAAGGTCGGCCCTGATCTTACGCAAATTTAGGCTTTTCGATCTTTGCCGGTTCTTTATGTGAATTGCCATTGCCGAAATCGAAACCAGGGTAGTCAATCCTCTTATGCATGATGCCGGTCAGGATGTAGATAAAGCGTTTCTTGATCTCTGATATGTCCTTGAGGGTAAGTTCGCACTCGTCAAGCTGTCCCTCGAGAAAAATATGGTTGATGATCTTCTCGACAAGCGCTGATATCCTTGCCGGTGTGGGGTCATTGAGAACCTTTGAAGCAGCCTCCACCGCATCGGCCATCATGACCAGCGCGGCAACCCGGGTCTGGGGTTTCGGCCCGGGATACATATACTCCTCTTCGCCGGGGCTGATGTCGTGCCCCATATCCTTTGCCTTCTGGAAGAAATAGGTGAGCACTGCTGTCCCATGGTGCTGCCGGATGATGTCGATAATCGACTGGGGCAGCTGGTATTGTTTTGCAAGCTCGACCCCTTCTTTTACATGGTTGATGATGATCATGCTGCTCATGTGAGGCGTAAGCCTGTCATGTTTGCTCGGCGCTCCGCTCTGATTTTCGACGAAATACTCAGGCATCTTTGCCTTGCCGATATCGTGGTAGTAGGAGCTTACGCGCGCCAGCAGGGGGTTGACGCCGACGGCCTCGGCAGCCGATTCCACCAGACTGCCGACGATTACGCTGTGGTGATAGGTCCCCGGCGCATTGATCATGAGCATTTTCATGAGCGGCTGGTTCAGGTCAAGAAGCTCCAGGAGACTGATATCGGTCGTGACCTTGAAGAGATACTCAAAAAGCGGAAGGATGAGCGAGACGATTGCAGAAACCGTGGTGCCGGAGAATATCGCAAGGACGATTGCGGCAGGCGCTTTTTCGGTAAAAAGCTCGCCTTTTGAGATAAGGAAGATGATCACCAGACAGATATTTACCAGGATGACATAGAGGCCGCCACGCAGCAATGCTGACCTTTTTTTGCACCGGATTACACTGAATGCGGCAGTGAGGCTGCCCACAAAGGTATAGATCGGGAAAAACGACTCCTCGAGCCAATACCCGGTCAAAAGGCTTACGGTAAAAGAAAAGGTGATCGCGGTGTGAAAATCAAAAAGCAGGGTGACGAGCATTGCTCCTGTCGCGATCGGGATGCCGTACATGGCAATGCCCGTATCGCCCGTGCCCAGCCCCTTCATCATACTGATCAGAAAATAACTGAAGATCCTGCCTGCCATAAGCGTGCCGATGATCATAAGACTCAAAAGCAAAAGCATGTTGTAGTTGTTCAGATAGGCCGGTTTGTATCTCATGATATCGCGGTAGAGCACAAAGAGCAGGACAAACGATATGAGTGTGCCTCCCAGGAATTTGTTCAGGCTGAATTCCTGAAGCAGCAACAGTGAGGTGACCACCGCAATGCCGAAAAGATAGGACAACTTGATAAGGTTTGTCCTGACTGCAGGTGTATTAAGCTTCTGTAATGATATCTCTGTTTTCATAGTGTTCATATGCCTTTATAATAGCCTGCACCAGCTTATGCCTTACCACGTCCCGCTCAGAGAAGGATACAAAGGTAATGCCTCCGATGCCATCGAGAATCTTCATGACCTCCACGAGCCCCGATGCCCGGTTTGAGGGCAGGTCGATCTGCGTGACATCTCCGGTGATTACTGCCTTTGAATTAAAGCCCAGCCGGGTCAGGAACATCTTCATCTGCTCGGTCGTCGTGTTCTGCGCTTCATCAAGAATGACAAAAGCATCATTCAACGTCCTGCCCCGCATGAAGGCAAGTGGCGCTATCTCAATCACTCCGCGTTCCATGAGGTTCATGACTTTTTCAGTATCCATCATATCATACAATGCATCATAGAGCGGCCTCAGGTAGGGGTTTACCTTCTCCTGGATGTCACCGGGCAGGAAGCCGAGTTTTTCACCTGCCTCGATTGCGGGTCGCGCAAGCACGATTCTGCTGACCTCTTTTTTCAAAAGGGCATTCACCGCCATTGCCATGGCAAGATACGTCTTGCCGGTCCCTGCAGGCCCGATGCCAAAGACGATATCGAATCCCTTTATGGAATCAAGATACCGTTTCTGGTTTTCTGTCTTGGGGATGATGAAACGACGCTTCGAAGAGACAGGTATATTATTGAGAAAGAGTTCCTTTAACGACATGCCGTTGCCTTCAGACAGTGATCTGACCGCAAAGCGGATATCCTCCGGCCTGAGCGAGAAACCCTGCCGGCTGAGTTCCCTCAGGTCGTGAATAAGGGTTTCCGCGGTTCTGACCTGTTCGTCCGCACCCTTTAAAAAAATCCTGTTACCCCGATAACTGGCCGAAATGCCGAGGGATTCTTCGATGAGCTTCAGGTTCTTCTCAAGGCTGGTGAAAAGGAACGGCAGTTCGCTTTCGCTGTCAAAGGCTATTTCAACGGTCTCCGTAGCAGCTCCTTATTCCGTCTTCATGGTGACATAGGTCTGCAGGCCTTCGGCCTTCTTGAGCTTCAGTGCAAGCAGTTCAGCCTCTTTCTTCTCACTGAACTCGCCTGTTTTGACCTTGAATATCTTCTGCCCGTTCTTGTTTTTTCCTGCAGAAATAAAGGACTTGTAGCCCTTCTTGTCGAATTTTGTCTTCAGATGCTTTGCCTCGGCACTATTTTTGAACGCCCCTATCTGAACGGTATAGAGGACGCTTTTACTTTCCAATGCAGCCGCTTCAATCTTATGGGGAGCTTTCTCGACCGCCGGTTTTGCAATCTGAGACTCAGCGCTCTTTTGCGGTTGCACAGGTTTCTCTGCTGCCGGAGCGACAGGTAATACCGGCTCCTTGCTCGCAGGAGTAACGGCATGTGCCACGGGAGACACTGGTTCAGCCAGCGGTGCTGCGGCCGGCGAAGGGGCAGCAGGCTGTGGCTCCTGTTTCGGCACCTGACCGGTTGACTCGGCTGCCTGCAGAATCTGGACCGGTTTCGGGGTGTTGCTCTTGCCGACAAAATAACCGAGGGTGAAGCTCAGACCGGAAAATATGATCACGACAACGATGATGAATTCCTTGCCGAGCATGAATCCGGAAGGCCTTTCAGTGAATTCTTCGCCGTTCATAAAACAAGCATAGCATCACCATAGGAAAAAAATCTATATCCTCGTGAGATGGCCTCTGCATAGGCATTGAGAAGGTTTTTACGGCCTGAAAACGCTGCGGTGAGCATAAGCGGTGTGGAGCGCGGAAGATGAAAATTCGTGATCAGGGAATCAGCAGCCCTGAACTGAAAACCTTCATGAATAAAGATGTCCGTCGAGCCCTTGATGGTTCCGTTGGACGATTGGACAACGCTTTTTCCCGACAGATATCCTTCCAGGGTGCGGGTCGTTGTCGTGCCGACGGTAATAACACGGTTGCCGCGCCGCTTTGTCTCCCCGATCTCACGGATCAGTGAGCTGTCGATCTCAAAATGCTCGCTATCCATGGTGTGGTCCCGGATATTGTCGGCCTTGACCGGCCTGAATGTTCCGATCCCGACATGAAGAGTGACCCTGCGGAGAAGAATAGAACGGTCCCGCAGTTCATTGAGCAGGTCATTGGTGAAATGCAGGCCTGCGGTCGGCGCCGCAATAGACCCCTCCCGTTCGGCATAAACAGTCTGATAACGTTCTTTGTCTGTCTCGTCGGCTTTCCTCCTGATATACGGAGGAAGCGGCATCTGCCCATGTTCCTGGATGATCCTCTGCATTTCCGGTGTGGTTTCGAAGGTCACGGTCATGTCCTCTGTCATATGCACCGTGAAGCAGTCAGCAACGGTCAGCGGTCCGGAATACCGCTCTTTGGCGAGTACACGCCACGACGTCTCCGAAAGCTTTTCGACCAGGAGGATGTCAATTTTTCCTCCTGTGGGCTTGTACGCGGTCACGCGTGCGGGGAATACGCGCGAATTATTCATCACGAGCATATCGCCGGCCTGCAGATAAGAAGGCAAGTCAGAGAAATGTCTGTGCTCCATCTTCCCATTTCGTGAAAGCACAAGCAGACGCGAACTGTCCCGTTTTTCGACCGGTCTTTCTGCTATGAATCCGTCGGGAAGGAAAAAATCGAAATCAGCGGTTTTCATACTGCTGTAATACCGTGCCCGGGTAGAAATAGGCGAGGATGTCTTTGTACCCGACTCCGCTCTTTGCCATTTCCAGAGAACTCCATTGACAGAGACCAACGCCATGGCCGAAGCCTTTTCCATCGAATACCATGACATTGTTATCACGGGATACCGTGAAATTCGTGCTCGGCAGTCTGTTCCAGCCGATCGCTTTGCGCAGGTCCGTGGCCTTCATGGATTGTGCTGAGCCGGTCTGGGCAACATCGACCGTCTTTACCCGTTTCGTTGAGGTATACGACGTGATCGTTATGTCCCTGATGCCGGGAATATTCAGCACCTTCTCAACCTCTTCGATCGGAATGCGGCGTTCCCATATCCAGTAAGGGGAGGACTCACAGCTTCCTGAAACAGGTTTGAGGTAGGGATAGCCCTTGCCGAAGACCTCCTCCGGAGCCTCGGTCAGGCCTCCTGAAGTGGAGTGGTAGAAGGCCTCGATGATCCTGCCGTTGTACGTGAGCACTTCCCCTTCGGTGTTCATCACCGCATAGGCGATGCGTGCATTCTCACTAGAGCCCTTATAGACCTGGTGGAGAACCGAGGAGGTGAGATCGAAGTTTGGATTGTTGTTCTGGGCCTTCTGATACAGCGCATAGGTCCTGGAGATGACCGCCTGGGTCTTCAGCGCTTCCATATCCCAGTCTGCACCGACCTCGGCACTCACCACACTCTTGATATACTCCTCAAGAGGGAGTTCATTGATAAGGTAAAGACCGGCCTTGCCTTTCCATACCTCTATATTGCCGGGATAGCGTGTGCCGTTGACCAGAAGGTCTCCTTTGAGTTTCCCCATCCGTTCTATCTTTTCATCCCGCGAGGGGATGTTTTGAAATACATCATCAAGGATGAGGACCTTCATGGCCGTGCCTGCCTCGGCAGCCGACGCAAGCAGCAGGAAGAACATGCATGCTGCTGCCAGTTTTCTGATCATAGTAATCATGGTGTCTGATTATTTCTCCTTTTCCCGCCCTGGGTATACCGCTCCATCTCCGAGTATATGCAGCCGCAATATTTCTGGCGGTAGAGCGCAAGTTCCCGCGACATGTTTTGGGAGGTCTTCCAGCCTGGCCTGAAATCTTCAGCGAAGAATGATACGCCATACCGGGTTGCTGCCTTTTTGCCCTGCTCTAGTATAGCATCAAATTTCTGGTAGGGGCTTACCAGCAGCGAGGTCGTGAAGCCGTCGAAGTACATCTTCTTTGCCGCCTGAGCGGTTCTGTCAAGCCGCTTTTCATAGCAGACAGCACAGCGGTCCGGCCCCTTGCCTGCGACTGACTTCAGAAAATCGTCGAGGCAATAGTCATCATCGTATTCGATGTCAAGATTCCAGAGTCTGCCGAGTTTGCTTACCGAGTCGAGTCTTGCCGTATATTCCGTGTACGGGTGAATATTGGGATTAAACCAGAATCCTTTTATGTCCATACCCTTGAGGAGGAGGTTCTGGAGGGGATGGATGCTGCAGTTGGAACAGCAGATATGCATGAGGATTTTCATGCGCAGCCGTGATGGGTAGTGCGTGATGAGTACTGAGAAAAAAAGATACGAAAAAACGTATGCATGGGGTCAGAACAGGCCGCTGGGAATAGCCTTGCCGAGGTGGGCAAAGGCGCTTCGCGTTGCGAGCCTGCCGCGCGGCGTCCGTTCAATGAGACCCTCCTGAAGCAGGTAGGGCTCATACACATCCTCAATCGTTTCCCGGTCTTCCCGGAGCGAGGCCGAGATGGCCTCCACGCCTGCAGGGCCGCCATTGAACTTCTCGATGATCGTCAGCAGAAGTTTCCTGTCCATCTCGTCAAGTCCCTTTTCATCAACTTCAAGCGAGAGCAGGGAGCTCTTCGTTATGGCGAGATCGATCCTGCCGTCGCCAAGCACCTGGGCAAAATCCCGGATTCTCTTTAAGAGCCTGTTTGCGATACGGGGTGTGCCGCGTGACCGCCGTGCTATTTCAAGTGCCGCATTCTTTTCGATCGAGACCTTGAGGATGTTTGCCGAGCGCGTAATGATCTTTTCGAGTTCGTCATAGGAATAAAACCCAAGCCGGGTGACGATGCCGAAGCGGTCCCTGAGCGGTGAGGTGAGAAGACCTGTTCTCGTTGTTGCGCCGATGAGCGTGAACCTGGGAAGGTTCAGCTTAAGCGTCCGGGCATTGGGCCCCTGGCCTATGATGATGTCCAGCTGATAGTCTTCCATGGCAGGATAGAGCACTTCTTCCACAATGCGCGGCAGCCGGTGGATCTCGTCGATAAAGAGGATATCACGCTCAGAGAGATTGGTCAGGATCGCGGCGATATCGCCTGCACGTTCGAGCATCGGTCCTGACGTTGACTTGATGCTTACCTTCAGTTCATTGGATATGATATGCGCCAGCGTCGTTTTGCCGAGTCCGGGCGGCCCGCAGAACAGGAGGTGGTCAAGGGGTTCTTTCCTCTGGTTGGCAGCAGTAATGAATATCTTGAGATTTTCCTTGAGTTTCTCCTGGCCCACAAACTCATCGAGCGTCCCCGGCCTGAGATTAACATCGAGGATAGTTTCCTCATCACCAGCCGCCGGGCTGACGAGTCTCCCTGCAATCTCAGGATTGTCTATAAGGTGTTCATCCATGTTTTTTCTCTGACATGAGTTTAAGCACTTCCCGTATCACGGTTTCAATGTCCGTATGTCCCTGCTTATAGACCGGCTCCAGGAACTCCTGTGCAATGTTCTTCTTGTACCCCAGATTGATCAGGGCAGACAGGGCGTCGTCAAACACCTTGTCTTTTGAACCAGAAACTGCCGGAAGTTTTTCTCTCAATTCAAGAATGAGCCTCTGCGCGGTCTTCTTGCCCAGCCCCGGAATCCTGCAGAGCATGGCAACATCTTCAGTCTCAAGCGCGGTCAGAAATTCCTCAAGGGAAAGACCGGAAAGCACGTTCAGCGCCATTTTAGGCCCAACGCCGGTGATGCCGAGGAGGGTGGTAAATATTTTCTTCTCGTCTTCGGCATGAAAACCGAAGAGCTGTATGGCGTCTTCGCGCACATGGGTATAAATATGGAGAAAGGCCTCCTGTCCTTCCTGGGGCAGCCGGGAAAGGATGTTTATCGGCACCTGCACCAGATATCCAACGCCATACGCTTCGATAAGCAGATGGTCGGGTTTTTTCGAAATTATTTTGCCTCTGAGGGAACCGATCATAGGATAAAAACCCGCTTACTCATTGCTTTTCTTGACTGCATTGCTGAATTTTATCGTATTTGCGTAGCACAGGGCAAGGGCGATGGCGTCAGCGCTGTCAGGAGCGAGGTCTCCCTGAAGGTTCAGAATGAGCCGAACCATCTTCTGCACCTGCTCTTTTTCAGCCCTTCCATAACCGACAACGGATTTTTTTACCTCAAGGGCGCTGCATTCATGCAGTTCGATCTCTTCTGATGCCGCTGCCAGGAGCGCAATGCCACGGGCGTACCCGAGGCTCATTGCCGCCCTGACGCTCTTTGCATAAAACATCTTTTCCACGACAACATGGTCCGGCCGGTAGTTCCGGATAATGGCGATAAGACCCTCGTAGATATATTTAAGACGTTCATGCAGCGGCTTGGCGGATGAAGGCGCAATCGTCCCGGAGGTAACATAGGCAGCCCCCCTGGGCAGGATATCAATAAGCCCATACCCGCACCTGATGCTTCCGGGATCTATACCGAGTATCTTCACCTTACAGAGATTTTTTTCGCGGCTGGTCAAAAAGGATATCTTCGACCATAAGGCAGATGACATGGCCGAGGGGAATATGCGTTTCCTGAATCCTTGGTGTGTTTTCTGAAGGCACGACAAACGGGTAGGTTGTTTTCGCCGCCGTTTTTTCACCCTTGAGGCCGGTAAGAAAAACGGTCTTCAGCTTTTTTCTTTTTGCTGCGTCAAGCGCCTTGAGGATGTTGGGCGACTGGCCGCTTGTGCTGAGCGCTATGGCAATATCTCCTTCTGCGCCAAGGGACTTGATCTGCCGGGCAAAGATTTCAGAGAAGTCATAGTCATTTGCGATCGACGTGATGACCGCCACGTCAGTGTTCAGTGCAAGGGCCGGGAGGCCAGGCCGTTCTCTTTTGAATCGGTTGACGAACTCAGCCGCGATATGCGATGCGTCGGTTGAACTGCCGCCATTGCCGAAAAGGAGGACCTTGTTGCCGGCATTGAAGGCAGCGGCGATTGCTTTTGAGACCTCGACAATGGCGTCAAGATGCCCTTGAACGAAGCGCTCCTTAACGTCAATACTGTCGTTGAATTCTTTCAGGATCTTTTCTTTCATATCTGCCATGTCTGCGCCCCGGAGGAAAAATTATTAGAGAAATAGACTAATGAATCCCGGTCTGCAAGTCAACTTAGCGCTGCGGGACATACATAATGTCCCTTATCTCCGCCGCAGGGCCTTCCTTTGCAATTCCGATAGCCGTAATCCGGTAATCCCTCTTCGATGCAGGGGGATCAGGGTCGAGGAATGCCGGTGTCTGCGTACTGCCTATGAGGATAAACGCATTGCTGTCAATCTTGCGGTACACGTTGAACCCGGTCACCCAGATTTCATCAAGTTCCGTCCAGGAGAGAAAAACTTTGTCCTGCGCAGGAAATGCCTGAAGATTGCGGGGTATTACCGGCATGAGGTCTGCTGCATCAACCGTTAGTTCCTCTGATGCAGGGCCCTCATCTCTGATACTGCTGCCGGTCAGGCTTCGCACGGTGTAATAGAAAACCGTATGTGCGGAAAAGGTGTCTTTAAACCGGGGCTCGGAAAGAGGTGACTGATTGAGCGGCATCATTCCGTATTTCCCTTTTTCTGTGCTCCTGTATACATTAAACAGAGCTCCCGTGTTTGCCCGGTCCCATGCAAGGATGATCGAGTTTCCCTCCACCGCATATGACAGTTTTGCCGGCGGCAGAGGACCCTGGGCAGGGGAGGCAGATGCAGCAGCGGAATCAGCGCTGTATGCCCCCCGAAGACTTTGAGCTATCACTTTGTATTCATAGGTGTTGCCGGCTGCGAACTCTTTATCGATATAGCTGCGTTTTTCTTTGTCGACAGGGGAGAGTTTTTTGAATTCTGAACCGGTTGACCTGAGGACAATAAATTGGGTTATCAGGTGTTCCTTTGCCGGTGGAAATGCCCATGAGATGAACATGGCGTCTTCCCGATGGACTATGCCCAGACCTGAAGGCGTCTCGGGCCTTTCATAGGACTTGAGTGTCGGGTCGCCTTTTTTGCCGCAGCCGAAGACGACTGCGGTCAGCACGACTGCGGTCAGGACCAGAAGAAGATCCTTTCTCGTATGACCGCCTGCGATCATTTCAGTATCTTTTTGTACTGTCTGATCTGCCTCTTGACCTCTGATGGCGAAGTGCCCCCAAACGAAGTCCTGGCCCGGACCGATTCGGCAGGGTCGAGCACCGAGACGATATCGCCGGATATCTTTGGGGAAAAGGCAGAGAGTTCCTGAAGCGACAGTTCTGTCAGCTGGATATTCTTTGAGATGCAGTGAAGCACAATCCTGCCGGTGATCTCATGCGCCTCCCTGAAGGGGACGCCTTTTCTTGCCAGATATTCTGCGATGTCCGTAGCTGTTGAATATCCTTCGCCTGCAGTCAGGCGGAGCCGTTTTGTATTAAATTTCAGATCCTGCATCATCTCGTTGAGGACTTCAAGGCACGCGTCGAGGGTCTCGGCAGAGTCAAATATCGGCAGCTTGTCTTCCTGCATGTCCCGGTTATAGGCAAGGGGCAGACCCTTCATCAGGGTAAGAAGCGCCACCAGATTGCCATAAACCCTTCCTGTTTTTCCGCGCAGCAGTTCAGCGACGTCAGGGTTCTTCTTCTGCGGCATGATGCTCGAGCCTGTCGTGAACCTGTCTGAGAGCTCGATAAACCGGAACTCTTCGGTTGACCAGAGGATCAGCTCTTCTGCAAGCCGTGAAAGGTGCATCATCGCGATTGCGGCACAGGAAAGGAATTCGAGCGCAAAGTCCCTGTCTGATACGCTGTCAATACTGTTGCCGGAAGCCTCCCGGAAGCCCAGGAGTTTTGCCGTATAGGCCCTGTCCGTCGGCAGTGACGTGCCTGAAAGTGCACAGGCGCCGAGGGGACAGATATCGGTCCGTTTCAGACAGTCGGCAAAGCGCTCCTTGTCTCGTTGAAACATCTCTACATAGGCAAGCAGATGATGACCGAGGAGGACCGGCTGCGCCCTTTGCAGATGCGTATATCCCGGCATGACCGCATCCTGATTCCGTTCAGCCAGCCTGACAAAGGTTTTCTGGAGCGCCTCCAGCCGAGTGACGATCTTGCCCATCTCGTCTTTAAGGTAAAGCCTCAGATCGACCGCGACCTGGTCGTTCCTCGATCGGGCGGTATGGAGTTTCTTGCCGGCAGGACCGATTTTTTCGGTGAGCGCTGACTCGATATTCATATGGATGTCCTCAAGCTCTGAGGAGAACGGGAATGAGCCTGTTTCTATGGTATGGGCAATCTGCTGAAGGCCGGCGACAATGGCATCCGCCTCTTTCTTTGTGATAATGCGCTGCCGGGCGAGCATCCTGGCATGAGCAGTGCTTCCTTTGATGTCGTGTCTCCAGAGCTTCCTGTCAAAGGAGATGGATTCGGTAAAGGACTCTACCGTCCCTGATGTTTTTTCGGTGAATCTGCCGGACCAAAGTTTTTTCATATGGGGTAAATTCCTGTGCAAAGCAATGCGAATTAGAATAGAATAATTATTATGCAAAATCCCCTGATAAAGCAACTTCAATCTGCAGTGGAATCGGTTATTCGCGGGAAGTCCGATGCCATCGCAATGGCCATCGTCACACTGCTGGGCCGCGGTAACCTCCTCATAGAGGACGTCCCTGGTGTCGGCAAGACAACACTGGCCTATGCCCTTGCAAAGGCAACGGACTGTGCGTTTCAGAGAATCCAGTTTACCAGTGATATGATGCCCTCTGACATTATAGGCGTGAGCATCTATAACCCTGAGAGCAGGGAGTTTGAGTTCAAAGCCGGTCCTCTGTTTGCAAACATTGTGCTGGCCGATGAGATAAACAGGACTAGCCCGAGGACCCAGTCGGCCCTTCTTGAGGCAATGAACGAGCGGAAGATTACGGTGGACCGCCAGACGCTCATGCTGCCCGATCCTTTCATGGTGATTGCAACGCAGAACCCTGTTGAGTATTACGGGACTTTTCCGCTGCCTGAGAGTCAGCTCGACCGGTTCATGATGCAGATCAGGCTTGGGTATCCGGAACTTGAACATGAGAAGCGCGCAGTTACTGACCAGTCCGGCTTTGCATTGATCGAAAGGCTGAGACCGGTTGTAACAAAGGCAGATATCCTAAAGATGCAGGAAGCAGTGGATGCGGTCATGGTTGAAGAGGCCGTAATGGATTATCTGATGCAGATCATTACCGGTACAAGAAATGATGACAGGATACGGCTCGGTTGCAGCACACGCGGAGCACAGTTCCTTCTTAAAGCGGCAAAGGCGCATGCATACTATGCCGGCAGGGACTTTATCGTGCCTGACGATGTCAAACGTCTTGCGCCGTGCGTTATCGGCCACAGGCTTATCCTGAAGAGCCGGAAAGGGATCTCTGACGCCGAGGATGTCGTCCGGGATATGGTCGAGCGTATTGCCGTGCCGGTCTGAAATGGGATGCCGGCATGAAACTCACACGCGAGGGTAAACGCTTCCTCCTGGCCGCGGCTCTGATCGCAGTTGCTGCCGTTAATACCGGGAATAATCTTATCTATCTCATCCTGTCGCTTATGCTTTCATTCCTGCTGCTGTCCTATCTGATCCTCAGGCTTAACCTTGCGGGACTTCTTCTGGAAGTATCACTGGCAGGGCCGGTCTTTGCGGAGGAAGAGGTCTGTGTTGATCTGCTCGTGCATAATGGGAAGAAGATCCCTGCATACTCGGTACTATTTTCGGCTCCGGAGGCTGCGGAGCCGGTATATTGCGGACAGATCTCCGGGTATAAAGATTTCAGGGCAGAGGTCATGATGATGTTCAGGAAGAGGGGTCTGTATGGGTACAGGGACTTCGTTGTTCAGAGCGGTTTTCCTTTTATCCTCTTTCGAAAGAGTATGTCAGTTCATGTATCCGGCCAGATCCTTGTATATCCGAAGCTGCTCGATATCAAAAATATAGCCGAGGTTATTGATGCCTCTCAGGAAGAGGGCAGGGTCGCTGTCAGGGGCAGCGGGGACGAGGTCTATGCCCTTCGTGCCTTTCAAAATGGTGATGACTGGCGGAGGATCCATTGGAAGGCGTCGGCGCGGCAGGATGGTTTTCTCATCCGGGAATATGCTGCATATACGTCTCAAAAAATAACGATCCTGCTTGATAATCTCCTGCCGCAGGATGCAGAACAGTTTGAAACTGCTGTTTCGGTCTCCGCTTCACTGGCGCAGCATTTTAATGAGCGCGGGTATCCGGTGCGGCTCATTGCCGGGGGAGTGATGCTGCCGTTTGGAAGCGGCAAGGAACACGTTCTCCTGATCCTTGATACGCTTGCGCTTATCGCTGAACGGCAGGAAGATTTCCCTCTCTCAGGCTTTGAAGCAGATGGGTTCACGATCGCTGTCCTTAAGTCAGCGCAATCGGGACTGAAGTCAGCGGCTGCCTTTTCAGATCTGGTGATCCATGCCGATACTCTATAAGAGTATAACGGCGGTTCTGGCCCTGACAGGCTGCGTAAGCCTGCTTATTACGGGTGAAATGAACCTTCCGGTCTGCGTTGGCGGGCTTACGCTTTTTGTGGGTTATTACCGGTTTTTCAGAGACAGGGCACAGGCGTCGAAACGTGTTGCCGCTATTCTGGCACAGGCTGCTCTCTTTGTCTTCCTTGCCGATGCGCTGATCATCACGGGTGATGTGTTCCTCGCCGTGGCCCATATGACTATAACCTTCCAGGGAATAAAGAGCTTTGACCTGAAGGAGCCCTGGGACCATCTGCAGGTCTATTTCATGTCGCTGCTTCAATTGATCATTGCATCTGAGCTGACCCGCGCGCTCACGTTCGGCGTCATCTTTGTGGTCTTTATGGTACTGCTGGTCACCGCCATGGTCCTTTCCCATTTTTTGAAGGAGGGTACGCTTGGCAGGGTGCGCATCCGGCGTCCGGTCTCTGTTATCGTCATGCTCACGATGATCTGCACGACAATATTCTTTATGGTCATTCCACGGGCGCCCCAGCGCTTTATCGGGAAAAGTCATGCGCATGGCATAAAGACCGTCGGGTTTTCGGACAAGGTTGATTTCGGTGCCTTTGGCGATTTCAAACTCGATCAGACCGTGGTGATGAGGATAGAGATGGACCGCGAGGTCAGACCCCCGTATTACTTCAGGGGCATTGCCATGGATACGTTTGACGGCACATCCTGGAGAAACACCACCAAACAGATAAGCCGGATACTGAAGACCGACAACGAATTTATCATCGCTCCCTATGATCGGGCGCGCGTCGTTGAGCAGCGGATCTATCTCGAACCGATCGACTCGGATGTTATCTTCGGCCTTGCACGAGTGACTGCAGTGACGGCGGATACGTTTTCCCTTCTCGTTGACGATGCTCAGGGCATAACCATTCCGGGCAAGCTGTCACGACGCATAAAATATGCGGTGCGAAGCGACATGGCGGCTGTCTCTCAGGGACGGCGCGAAGAACGCTATCTGCAGATGCCGCGCAGGATGGAAAAGATCATCAGCCTGGCAAGGAGTATTTCAGGCGCTGGCTCATCAGATGCAGAGAAGGCCTCCGCACTGGAAACCTATCTCAAAAGAAACTATCTCTATTCACTTTCTACAACGCTTCCGCCTGCCGGCATGAGCGTACTTGAGGATTTTCTTTTCAACAGCAAAAAAGGGTTTTGCGAACATTACGCGTCCTCCATGGTTGTCATGCTCAGAGGCCTTGGCATCCCGAGCCGGATTGTGAACGGTTTTTACGGAGGTGAGCGCAACGAATATGGCAACTATCTCATTGTCAGGCAGAGTGACGCACATGCCTGGGTCGAGGCGCTTATTGACGGACAGTGGAGGCGTTTTGACCCGACCCCTGCAGTTGCCCAGCAGAAGCCTCCTGCCTTGTCTCATGTTCTTGATTCCCTGCGGCTCCAGTGGACGCGGTATGTTGTGGGATTTAGTTCGGATGACCAGAAGGAGATCGTCAGGACGCTTGCCTCTTCCTTTACGCTGAAAGGTCTGCCCCGCCTTCGTTTCTCAATGATCAAAACGGTAATCCTCTGGGCCTTCGCTCTTACACTTGTCAGTCTTTTGCTCTATGCCGTATCGAGAATACTCAGGTTTAAAAGATATGGCTTTGTCACGAGGACCTATCTTGAATTTAGGGAACTTCTGCGGAGGAAGGGTATGAGGGTGACCGATGCGATGACAGCAGGAGACCTGCTTAAGCTCTCTCGCAATAACGGTCTTGGTGACGAGGCAGAAGAATTTCTGATGCTCTACGAGTCCCACCGCTTCGGCAGTTGTGAGATGAGCGACGCTGTGAGACTGAGATACCGAGATCTTTTGAAAAAGCTGAGATCGGGTAAGTTCACTTGCTATTGAAGGGTGCCAAAAGGTCCTCAGGGGATGCAAGTTTTGCATAAAGGGATTTCGCGAAGCCTTCGAGACCAGGAAATAGACTTGCCTGAGTTATATTCATCCGATGAAGATCCATCAGGATGCCCTTCTTGATCTTGCCTGGACAAGGAAAAATATACCTGTAGAGGCAAAAGTCATTTGCCCTAGCTTTGTTAGGAAGAACAGCGATCAAGTTCTCTTCAAATGGTTTTGTGATATCACCTGGACACAAAAAATCGCCTTGCTGAATAACCAGTCGTTCGTTGAGTCGAAATGGATTGACCGGGTAAACAAAAGGCCAAGTATTACGACAAAAAGCACCCTTCCATGTTTGTTGTTTCTCAATGTTATGATCTGTATCCAAGAGGCTTTTTACGTTGTCATGAATACGCTTGCTCTTCTGAATGCTATTTCTAATTGCATACTTTTCTATCGCCCAGACTTCGCATGGTATGTTATCGACAGCTTTTTCTATCGCGAAAAAAACGGCAACATAAAAAGAATAAGTCCAATCAAGTAGTCGTGTCGGTGCGCCATAGTGCTGCATAATAGCCAACCATTCCAAACTGTCGTTCTTTTTTGGGACATGGGAAGCAAAGTGATAATATTGACGCTGAAATCGGCGAAGCAGTCCGGATTCAATTTCAGGTGACTTATCTAACGGGATGTCAAAATCATTTAACGCTCGCTCTAATGTCGATTTGAGTTTCCAGCCTTTATTGCGTTGGCCTCTGAATATCCACTCTTGTCTACTCTCATCAGTCATGTTTCGATGGATGTCGCGGGCTGCCTCCTTTATCTTTTTCCAACTGGGCAAATCACTAACAACCACCTCTTTGTAATGGAGATTTTTCTTAAGTTTGTTCATATTTTCTTTCATGATCTCAGAATATTCGACAACCGTGCAAATGGTCACTTGTATTCTATAGTTTATAGGAATTAGTTGTTTTCTTCCCTTGCTCTCATCCCCATTACCAGAAACCAGACGATCGAGCCTAACATGAGAAACCAGCCAAGTGCCTTGACTATGGCGGCGATGTAGTGGTCGTATTTCAATATATTCATTTGTTCAAGGATAATATTCCAGTCATGCTCGCCGCCGCCGACAAGGGGGAGCGCGAGCGCACGGGCGTCATTTATATAAACGCCGATATTGAGCAGGTTCTCGCCGAACCAGAAGGCGCAGAAGAAGACGCCTGCAGTTTCTCTTTTGATAAAAAAATAGACGAGGATGCTGAAGGGGATGATGAGTTGCATGAGTGTGCCGCCCCAGATGCCGATCATCTTACCGAAGATCGAAAAGAAGAGATGGCCGAACTCATGAAAAGGCAGGTTTACATGGTCGAGACAAAGAAATTTACCTGATTGCATGAGCGCATAGATGCAGAAGCCGAGGGCAGCAAGCGCGCCGCCCAATAATGCCGGTCCAGGTACAGGTTTCCAGTCAGGGTTGTTCATTATCAGTTGCCCATTTGCTGATCATTATCAAATTTTCATTCTGAAATATCATTTCGCTGCATAGGTTGCTGCCGGCTAAAAGGAATCCAGAAACTGCGCAGGTGTTAGTATTATAATTCCGAAGGTTTTGGCAGGCCTGCGCATAAAGCTGCCGAAATGGGCAATGTCTCCGGTGATGAGGTGCGTTGCCTTGCAGGCAAGCGCTGCCTGAAAGATCGGCCTGTCTTTCTCTATCAGATCTGGTGGGAAGAGCGCATCAGGCCGTTCAGGAACGATGGCAGCGGTTTGCAATATTTTGCTGAACTGCTTAAGTGTATTTGGGAATTTTGCAGAAAGATTACGACGAGCCTCTTCTGCGGCGAATGCGCTTGTGCAGAGATGCAGAATTCCTGCCTCTCCGAATGAAATGATCAGTGCTGCCTTGCCATCCGGATTATGAGCAGCGGTGAACAGAACGTTTGCGTCGAGGAATAGCCTCTTCACCGGTTAAGTTTTGCCTTCTTAAGCAGAGATGTCTTTTCGCTTGGTGACAGCCGGTCGGCCTTGTCCCAGTCTTCGATCTGGTTGTCGGTATACATCTCTATCTCGAAGACCGCGGCAGGTCTCAGAACGAGTTCGTTTCCTCTGTCTTCGATGGTGACGGTGCCGCCCTGCATTATGCCTGCCTTTTTACGGATGGCTGCGGGCAGTGTTATTTGACCCCTGCTGCTTACGGTAAGTGTCTCTTTCATGATGACCTCCTGCTAATTAGCAGTTTATCAGAAATACGGAAAATCAGCAATACAGCGCAGGCGAAAGTCGGAGAGATTATCCTGTCCGGCGGTATTTACGTGCGGGATTGCGAGCAAAAGAGTCACTCTTTCTCCCAGCCGAACTTGCCTATGAGTGGGACAAAGACGCAGGGTGTGTGGTATTCCTCTTTAAGCCCCTGCTCGGTTTTCGTGATCTTCAGAAGCTGCTGTGAATATCGCGATCCTACCGGAATCACAAGAATCCCGTTCAGGGCAAGCTGCTCCATGAGGGGCTCCGGAATATGCGGCGAGGCTGCCGTGATGATGATTCTGTCAAAGGGAGACTCTTCAGGCCAGCCAAGCGTTCCGTCTCCTGTCCTTACATGGATATTGTCATAACCCAGCGTATGATACTCAGCTTTTGCACGGTCAGCGAGGACCCCTATGCGCTCGATCGTATAGACCTCTTTTGCGAGCTCTGCAAGCACTGCCCCCTGGTATCCTGACCCTGTTCCTATTTCCAATACCTTTTCCTGGCCTGTGAGCGCAAGCAGTTCTGTCATGACGGCAACCATATAGGGCTGGGAAATGGTCTGGCCTTCTCCGATCGGCAGCGCCATGTCATCATACGAGCCGGCAAGGTTCTGCCCTCCTGCAAAGATATGCCTCGGAGCACGACGCATGGCATCCAGCACGCGGGGGTCTTTGATACCGCGCGGGATGAGCTGATTTTCGATCATCTGGTCCCGCAATTTCTGATAGTCCATGACTGCTATACCTCTGCCTAACCCCTAATTCCCAAAACCTAACATCTTCTCAATATTTCCCGTGCTGCGACAACGCCTGATGCAGACGCCTGGATTAACCCGCGGCTTACTCCAGGGCCGTCTCCTGCGGCAAAGATGTTTGGAATCTCGGTCTCGAGGTTATTGGTGAGCTTCAACTGCATGGAATAGAACTTTACCTCAACGCCGTAGAGCAGGGTATGGCGCGAGTTGACGCCGGGAGCAATTTTGTCCAATGCCTCAAGCATTTCAAGAATGTCGGAGAGATAGCGGTAGGGAAGGGCAAAGCTCAGGTCGCCGGGAGTTGCATCGGTGAGTGAGGGCCGCACAATGCCTTTTGCAATGCGTTCTTGGGTGGAGCGCCTGCCTGCCTGAAGATCTCCAAGCCTCTGTACAATTACACCCTTGCCGATGAAGTTTGCCAGCTGGGCAATATATCTTCCATAGGATATGGGCTCGTCAAAGGGCTCGGTGAAATAGGTGCTGACCAGCAGCGCGAAGTTCGTATTGTTTGTCCTCCGGTCGGTGTAGCTGTGGCCGTTGACGGTCCAGATACCTTTGAGATATTCCTTTACCACCTCGCCATAGGGATTTACACAGAAGGTCCTGACCTTGTCGTCGAATTTCTTTGAGTAAAAGACGAGCTTGGGCTCGTACGTAGCCTTTGTGAGGTGCTCCATAACAGAGGCAGGAAGCTCTACCCTTACACCGACATCAACCGGGTTTTTGAGCTGCGTGAGCTTGAGCCTGCGCGCTTCTTCTTCGAGCCACTTCGAACCCTCCCGACCCGGAGCAAGAACCAGAAAGCGGGAATAAAATGTTCTGCCGTCTTTGAGCGTTACGCCTTTATAGGTGCCGTCTTCGATCAGCACCTGCTCTGCCTCTGCTTTAAAGATGATATCGATAGTGCGGCTTATCTCGTCCTTCATCTTTTTGAGCAGAATAAGACACCGGTCTGTGCCGATATGCCTGATCTTTGAAGGTATGAGTTCAAGGCTATTCTTTGATGCAAGCCGCTCCATGCTCCGGATTTCTTCAGGATGGTCGCCGAAGATCTCCTCAGGAGCACCGTGTTCGATATAGATGCGGTCTACATAATCGATCATGGACTGGACAGAATCGTTATCCATGTAACGGCAGAGGAAGCCTCCGACCTCGGGAGAAAGGCTGAGTTTACCGTCACTGAAGGCGCCTGCTCCTCCCCAGCCGCTCAGAAGATCGCATTCAGGGCAGGTTGTGCAGGATATCTTTCTTTCTATGGATGGGCATTTTCTCTGGGTTATATCACGGCCCTTCTCAATGATCAGGACCTTCATCGTTTTCTCTGATTTCAGGAATTCGAGTGCGGCGAATATGCCGGCCGGTCCTGAACCTATGATGATGACATCATACTGATTCATCCATACCACCCAGCATGTCAGAAACGTTCCAGCGCTCCCTCAGAAAGGTGAGTGCGCCATGATTCGTGAGGTCAAGATGGATCGGCGTGATTGATACGTAGTTTTCCTGCACTGCCTCCATATCTGCCTCGTCTCCATGCTCCCAGAATGTTCTTCCGCCGCCGATCCAGTAATATTTTTCTCCCCAGGGGTTGAAGGTCTCCTGAATGGAGTTCTCATAAATGCGCTTGCCCTGGCGAGTGATCTTGATGCCTTTGATCTCCTGCCTTTGGATATTGGGGAAATTTACATTCAGCAGGGTATCAAACGGCAGGGAATGTTCCAGTACATAGGCGGCTATCTTTGTGGCAAGAAAGGCGGCTGTCTCGTAATGGTACTCTTTATCAGAGATGAGAGAAAAGGCGATCGAGGGAATACCGAAGATCGTGCCCTCAATTGCGGCAGAGACAGTGCCCGAGTAGGTAATATCATCTCCAAGGTTCGCACCCTTATTGATGCCGGAGACGACAAGGTCGGGCTTACGGGGCAGAAGTTTGTTGATTCCGATCGTGACGCAGTCTGTTGGAGTCCCGTTTACGCTGAATACATGCTCCCTGATCTGCTCTGCCTTGATCGGTCTGTCAAGGGTGAGGGAATGTCCGGCGGCAGACCGTTCTCTGTCCGGCGCAACGATATACGTTTCCCCCAAGGCCGCCATGGCATTGCTGAGCGCTATTATCCCGGGTGCATGCACTCCGTCGTCATTGGTAACTAATATGATTGGCATAATTCTATTCTATCATAACGACGGAAAAGCTCATCTGGAGTCTGTTATGACTGCATCAAAAGGTCTCAACCGCATCAAAATGCAACCAGCCTGATGATGCGCTTATGATTGTTATCGCGCTGAACAGACAGCTCGGCAGGTTTTGGAAAATACAAAAAGGAATAACGTATTATATTGCAGTCGTACTGTTATGAATAACGATGGGGAATGTTTATAAGAACGAAAATGGCAAGAAGATTCCGGTGACTGAGAAACGGGCCGCTCATATGGCGCTTGATAAAGCCCTGATCATGGTTGTTGATGACTGTGACGATGTAGTGCAGGCCATTACAGTATACCTTGAGGACTGGGGTTATGAAGCCCTGCCTGCAAGGTCTGGCCCAGATGCCCTTGAGCTTTTGGACAGCCACCGTGTAGACCTTGTCCTGTCCGATCAGGAGATGCCCGGCATGGACGGCCTCGAACTCCTGAAGGAGATAAAGGCCTGGGACAAAGACCTGCCTTTTATCATTATGACCGGGTATGGAAGCATCGACATGGCTGTCTCCGCCATGAAACAGGGTGCGGATGACTATATACAAAAAGACTATGATCCTGACACGCTGAAGGCGTCAATCATGCGCTCCCTTGAGCGTTCGCGCCAGCTCACAGGGTACCGGGAGCTGAAAGACTATTTCGGCAATCTCTATAATTTTCAAAATATCATCACCCGTTCGCCTCTGATGCTAAATGCGCTCAAACTTGCCGAGAAGGTTGCCTTAAGCCCTGGTACTACGGTCGCTGTTTATGGAGAGAGCGGGACCGGCAAGGAGGTGCTGGCAAGGGCGATCCATTTTGCCTCGGGCAGAATGGAAAGCAGGTTCGTTGCAATAAATTGTGCCGGCATTCCCACCAACCTGCTTGAGACAGAGCTGTTTGGGCATGTAAAGGGAGCCTTTACCGGGGCAGACAATGACCGGGACGGAAAGTTCGACCTTGCACAGAAGGGCACCTTGCTCCTTGATGAGATCGGTGATATGCCGCTTGAACTTCAGGCGAAACTGCTCAGGGTGATTCAGGAGCGCACGTATAATAAGATCGGCTCTAACCGGCATATCCCTGCTGATTTGAGGATAATAGCTTCAACCCACCGGGACCTGAAGAAAATGGTCAGGGAGTGCAGTTTCCGCGAGGACCTCTATCACAGGATTAATGCCTATCCCATAACCCTGCCGCCTTTAAGAGACCGTGTTGAAGATATCCCAGACCTGGCTGCACATTTCATCAGGCAGTACAGAAAAGAACTCGGCAAACAGATACCCGGCATATCAGAGTCAGCCATGAAGATTTTGCTCAATTACCAGTGGCCCGGCAATGTGCGCGAGCTAAAAAACTGCATCGAGCGTGCGGCGATATTGATCGATGGCGAACTGATAAGGCCCGATCACCTGAATATCATGGGACGCGCTGAAGAGCAGAACGTCTGCGTTCCTGAGGATGAAAAGGTGCGCATCGACCTCTGCCTGGATAAGGATGTTTTTTCTCTTGAGGCTGCGGTGGCCCAGATCTCGGATGAGATATTGAGCCGGTGCGGCAACAACAAAAGCCGCGCAGCGGATATGCTGAAGGTCGACAGGAAGCATTTCTACCGCAGAAAATAAATCAGTTATAAGGATTATCGGTATATTGCTTGACTGACCAATGCCGGAAATCCGCTTCTTGTCAACATTCTCGTCAGGTTAGTATAATCTCGTAAATGCTTACCGGTCAAAAAACAGTACTACTGGCCAAGATCACGCGTCCGAAACTGTCCGGCATATTCGGTCGGGACAGGCTTTTTCGTCTCATCGACAAGGGACGAAACAGGCCGGTGGTCTGGATCGCGGCCCAGGCAGGTTCAGGCAAGACCACACTCGTCGCGAGTTATCTAGATTCCCGGAAACTTCCGTGTCTGTGGTACCAGATGGACGAAGGCGACGGAGACATCGCATCGTTTTTCTACTATATGGGTATGGCTGCAAAAAAGGCCGCGCCCCGGCACAGGAAACCGCTTCCGCTGTTGACCTCTGAATATCTCATGGGCATCCCGGTATTTACCCGCCATTACTTCGAAGAACTCTTCTGCCGCCTCAAGTCGCCTGCGGTCATCGTTCTGGACAATTATCAGGACGCGCCTCTTGATTCCGATTTTCACGACATGCTTGTCAACGGGATCGACGTTATCCCCGAAGGGATCACTGTTCTCGTTCTGAGCCGTGTTGATCCTCCTCCTCAGCTTGCGCGGCTTCAGGCAAATAATCGGCTCCGGCTCATCGGTGAGGATGAAGTTCGTTTTACCCGGGAAGAGTCGGGGGAACTGCTGAAAACACAGGGGCAAGGGCAGATCACCGGTAAAGCGTTGGACCTGCTGTATAGAAAAACCGAAGGCTGGGCTGCCGGATTAGTCCTGTTGATGGCCGGAGCCGGGAGGGCCGGGCCAGGCTATCAATCGCCTGAGGACGCATCCTCTGCAAATCTCTTCGATTATTTCGCAAACGAGATTTTCATCAAGGCTGACACAGCAACACAGGACGTGCTTTTGAAGACGTCGTTTCTTCAGAGAATCAACACGTCGGACGCTGAACAGTTGACCGAAAATGAGATGGCCGGCCAAGTCCTGGAACGGCTTAGCCGTCATCATTACTTTACGCAGAAATACGACCGGGCATATCAGTATCATCCGCTGTTCCGGGAATTTCTTCAAAACAGCGCAAAAAGAATATTTTCGGAGACCGACAGAACGCGTATTCAGGTAAAAGCAGCAGGACTCCTCGAAAAGTCGGGTCGGGTTGAAGAGGCGATCGGGCTTTATATCGAGTCTCTTGATTGGGGGCAAACGGAACGCCTGATTCTCTCGCAAGCGCCTGCGCTTGTGTCGCAAGGCAGAAGCGCCACGCTCGAAGGATGGCTGAAAAGCTTTCCGCAGGAGCACATCGACAAAGCCCCCTGGCTCCTTTACTGGTCCGGCATCTGCCGGATGGCCTTTGATCCTTACGATAGCCGAAGACTGCTCGAAAAATCATTCGAGCGGTTTATGGCAGATAAAGACAGAACCGGGACGTTTCTATCGTGGGCGAGTATTGTCGATACGTTTGTCTACGCCTGGGGGGACTTCTCGCCGCTTGACCGATGGATCGCTGTTATGGAGGAGTTCCTTGCCGAACAACCGGAATTTCCCTCTCCGGAAATAGAAGTGCGCGTTGCCGGATGCATGTTGAGCGCTATGGCGAACCGGCAGCCCGGGCGGGCAGGGCTGGCCCATTGGGCTGAGCGCGTCCAGGGGATCGTTGTTACAAGTAATAACGTTCAGCTCAAATTGATGCTCGGCAGCCAGTTGATCTTTTATTATCTCTGGGTCGGCGATTTTTCGAAGATCGTCTTTGTGGTTGAGGCACTGCGCCCCTCCGGCAGTCTTAAGGAATATGATCCGCTCACGAGGCAGAACTGGTATGCATGGAAGGCCATGTACTCCTGGTTTGTCGCAGACTGGGCAGCGTGCTGGCAGGCAATTTCCGACGGCATAAAAAATGCCGAAGACAGCGGCATTCATCTGCTCGATCTGTTCCTTCTTGCCCAGGGGGTTTTCGGCGGCCTGAGCCTGGGAGACCCTTCGGCCGCTGTCTCATGTCTTGAAAAGATGGCGCTTACCAACAGCCCCCGGCCCGGGGACAAGGGCTTGTATCAGTATCAGGCAGCATCGGTCGCCTGGTATTACGGTGAATATAAAAAGTCCATGGTACACGGGAATCTCGGCATAGAACTCTGTGAGAAGTTAGGGTGGCCGATTTCGATGGTTCTCTGCCTCATCGAACATGCGGTAACGCTCTTCGACGACAACCGGCATGACGAGGCGGATGACTGCCTGGCGAAGGCCCTGGAAATCTGTCGGGGCATGAATGGTCTCGAATTCCTGGCGTATATAAACGGAGCTCGGTTTGCCTTTGATCGAGGTGATGGAAAACAGGGACTTGCTTTTCTGGAACAAGGTATGGCGCTCGGTGCGCGGTTCGGCTATTTGAATTTGCCCAGGTGGAATGACGGAAACATGTCGCGGCTCTGCGCAAAAGCTCTGGAACATGGCATCGAACCGGAATATGTGCAGAAATTGATCGGTCTGCGGGGCCTGATACCTGAAAGACAGGTAGAAGACTGGCCCTATTCCATGAAGGTATATGCCCTCGGTAATTTCAAGCTGTATAAAGACGACAAGCCGGTTGAGTTCGCCGGCAAAGTGCAGAAGAAGCCCCTTGAGATGCTTAAGGCGCTGATAGCTCTTGGGGGAAAAGGTGTGTCCGAGGAGCGATTGATCGATCTTCTTTGGCCCGATGCGGATGCTGACTCAGCCCATAAATCACACGAGATAACCCTGCTTCGCCTTCGACGGCTGCTCGACGTTGAAGGGGCGATACAGTTTAAGGGCGGACTGGTTACTCTCGACCCCAGGTATTGCTGGGTAGACGTCTGGGCACTTGAGGACATTTTCAGCAAGACTGCTACTGCATGGAAAACAGCAAATATCTCCGGGACATCAAAAGAGATCGCAGCCGAGACAATACGATTGACTGAAAAGGCGATTGAGATGTATAAGGGAGATTTCCTTGAGTCCGATGCGCATCAGGCTTGGGCCGCTCCCCTGCGCGAGAAGATGAAGAGCAGGATCGTCTTTCTTCTCCTGGCGCTGGGCAACCACTGGGAACGATCAGGACAATGGAATAAGGCCCTGGAATATTTTCAGAAGGGGCTTGATAGAGACGATCTCACCGAAGAGTTCTATCAGCATCTCATGGTCTGTCACGAGATGCTTGGACAAAAGGCAGAGGCAGTGAAAGTATACAAAAAATGCAGTTCGGTCCTTTCTTCAGCACTGGGTATTTCCCCCTCAGAAAAAACTGAAGAGATCTATTCCCGCCTAACAAAAACCCGATAGCTTCTTTCTGTCATTGCGAGGAGAGCAGCGACGCGGCAATCCATCAGTTGGTAAATGATTGCCCTGAGACAACGGAAAAAGACGAGATTGCCACGCCCGATAAGGCTGGACTCGCAATGACAGGCCGTGAAGAAGAGACGAGATTGCCGCGCCCGATAAGGCTGGGCTCGCAATGACAGGCCGGAATCACAAACAGGGAGACCTTTCCATCTGTATGCGATCTGTAGGTAGTGTCCTGATATTGTTTTTTAATTTGTATTCTGCACGGGGGACAAATGAAAGGCTATGAGCGACAGAGATATGCTTCTTTTCCGGACAGTATTGCATCGGGTATGTTGGCAGGCAGAGGGAAGATCTTGCTGGTTGAAGATGACGACCTGGTGCGGGAGATGTTCATGGCGTATCTGTCAGTTTTTGGCTATGAGGCGATGGCAGCGTCCGATGCAGAGTCTGCGCTTCGGATATTTTCTGAAAATAGGGAAGGTTTTTCTCTGGTGATTTCGGATATTGTCATGCCCGGCATGAACGGTATCGAGTTGTGTGAGACACTTCTTGAGGTCGATCCTGCTCTTAAGATATTGCTGACAAGCGGTCATATCCCTGATTTTATCAATGCCAGACGCCTCTTCATGCGCTTTGAATTTCTTCAGAAACCGTTCACCCCAGAGGAATTTGAGCAAAAGGTAAGGACGCTTGTTTCAGGACCCCTGAAAGTTATGCAGGCGGCTGATTGACGTTCGACCAGCCGGAATATTAGCAGCAAGCAATGGAGTCAGATTTGGGTAGAGGGTATAAAACATCGAGAGATAAAGGAGGAAACATGAAACGAACAGGATTTATTGCAATGGCAGTGGCGTTTTTTCTGTCTGCCCTTGCGTTAGTCTCGCCCGTTGGGGCAGGGATGTTCACCGAGTACCCGCTTCCGACTGCCGCAAGCGCACCGTATGCCATCACGTCAGGGCCGGACGGCGCCCTCTGGTTTACCGAGGCGGATGGCAACAAGATCGGCCGCATAACAACAGCAGGGGTTATAACGGAGTATACGATCCCGACTGCCGCAAGCGCACCATCCATCATCACCGCAGGGCCGGACGGCGCCCTCTGGTTTACGGAGTATGGCGGCAACAAGATCGGCCGGATAACAACAGCAGGGGTTATAACGGAGTATCCGGTTCCGACGGTCGCAAGCTCACCGTATGGCATCACGACAGGGCCGGACGGCGCCCTCTGGTTTACGGAGTATGGCGGCAACAAGATCGGCCGGATAACAACAGCAGGGGTTATAACGGAGTATACGATCCCAACGGCCGCAAGTGGACCGTATGACATAACGACAGGGCCGGACGGAAGGCTCTGGTTTACTGAGTCTGGCGGCAACAAGATCGGCCGCATAAACGCCACGACCGGTGTTTTTGTAGAGTTTTCGCTCCCGGGTAACGCCAGCAGCCCCTTCGGCATAACAACAGGGCCGGACGGAAAGCTCTGGTTTACCGAATATGCCGGCAACAAGATCGGCCGCTTGGACCCCACGAATGTGGCTATTAATGAATTTGCCGTTCCGACCGCCGCAAGCATTCCGACCGCGATCACGACAGGGCCGGATGGAGACCTCTGGTTTACGGAGGGTATAGGAAAGATCGGTCGCATAACAACGGCAGGGGTTATTGCCGAGGCCGCTATCCCGACTGCCGGAGGGATGCCATTAGGCATCACGACAGGGCCGGATGGAGACCTCTGGTTTACCGACAATACCGGCAACAAGATCAGCCATTTTACGCCCAATGGGACTTTCACGGTCACAAACCTCAACGATAGCGGGCCTGGTTCTCTCAGGCAGGCGATGCTGGATGCCGATGCCTCTCTTGGGGCTGACACAATCAGGTTTAGCGTCAGCGGAACAATTACCCTTGCGTCTACACTGCCGGGCATCACCGACATAGATGGTCTGACGATCGACGGAACCGGACAGACGGTGACGATCAGCGGTAACAACGCAGTTCAGGTGACAGGCGTTTCTACTGGCAAATCGTTGACCCTTAATCATTTGACGATTAGTAATGGCAAAGGCTTAGGCAGCATTAATAATAACAAAGGAACTCTGACCATAGCGAATTGTACCTTCTCCGACAATATAGGGAATGTAGGCGCGATTTATAACCAGTCCGGCACGACGATCATTACGAACAGCACCTTCTCCGGCAATAGCGTGACCAGCTATGCCGGTTGCATTTACAATAGCTCAGGCACGATATCCATTACGAACAGCACCTTCTCGGGAAATAGCGCACCAGGTGGCGCCTGTCTTTTTAACGACCTCGGCGGCGGCACAGTGACGCTGAGAAACAGTATCGTTGCCGATAGCATATCCGGCGTGAATTGTTCCGGTGCGATTGTTTCTGGCGGCTACAACATTGACAGCGGTAACAGCTGTGGTTTCACCGGCACGGGCGACCTCATTAACACCGACCCACTCCTCGGTCCTTTGGCTGACAACGGCGGCCCGACCTGGACCATGGAGCTTCTTGCTGGCAGTCCGGCAATCGATGCCGGTGATCCCGCTACTGGTCTTAACGCTGACCAGCGGAGTGTGCCACGGCCTTTTGGTTCAGCCGATATCGGCGCATATGAATATATTGCGAAGCCGAACCAGGCAGCGCTTATCTTTACTCCGGGCGCGTTTTTGACGTATAACGCGACAGAGACGCTGAGCACGACAGGGGGCAGCGGCACAGGTGCAGTGACCTATCAGGTGACCCTGGGGAACTGTTCGATATCCGGAGGCAATGTTCTTAAAGCCGACAGCGGCACCGGTTCATGTTCGATAACAGCGACCAAGGCAGGGGATGCGAATTATAGTCAGGCAACCGCAACAGCTACAGTAACGCTGCAGAAGGCCGTAACAACAACAGCACTTAACGCAAATGTTGCCTTTACTCAACCAGTCCCTACGGTAACGTTGACTGCAACGGTCAGCAGCCCCTCTGGTTCGCCTTCATCCGGTGTCGTGGGGTTTACGGCAAACGGAAGCATCATAGCAGGCTGTGCTGCCGTATCAGTAGTCTCAGGGACAGCGACCTGTACAACCACCTCACTGCTGCCGGGGGTCTATGACATAACGGCTGTGTATAGCGTAAGCGCCAACTATCTGAACAGTACCTCGGCGGTGCTGAAAGTCACGACCCTGCTTGGCAAGATGTCGCGCAACAGCTGGTATCTGTCGCCAGAGGGGTGGATCGTTCGGGCGTATACAAAGGCAGATGCGCCGAATGAGGTATACCTTGAGGTGCTGGACACGGGCAATGTTGTGGTAGCCCCATCGGGTATGGCAGGTATGAGTTCTAACCCCATGCTATTGGCCTCAGATGCAACAGTGCCTGAGGTAGCTCTTGGGTTTAACAGGGCCACAAGGACAGCCTATGTGACGTATACCTCGGCAGGAGGGCGGCAGGAGGTGGAGGTCACGGGCATAAAGGGGAACTCCCCTCTGATAGGAGTTACGCCTGAGCCGGTATTGTTTGGCAATGTGAAGCTGAAGAAGACGGTAACTATGACGGTGACCGTCTCCAACAGAGGGGTGCAGCCGTTGCATGTAACGGCGATAGGGGCACCGGCAGCACCGTTTGGCATAGCAGGAGGCGGAACGTGTGCAGTGGGAGTGCCAGTGGCAGCAGGTGGCAGTTGCAGCATCGTGGTGAAGTTTGCACCGGCAGCGGCGCAGGGCTATAGCAGCAGTTTTGTGATCAGCTCGGACGGCGGAAATGCGACAGTGCATCTGAGCGGAACAGGATGGCTGTGAGATGAGGAATATAAGATCAGGATATACAGGAGGAGGCATAATGAAGAAGGCAATGATGATGGTAGTATTGTGTATGACAGGATTGGTATTAATGGCAGGGGTATCAGGGGCGGAGGAGGCAGCGTGGTATGATGCAGCAGAGAACTGGATTGTGAGGGTGTATAGCGCGCCTTCAGGTGCTGGCTACGGAGTGACCCTTGAAGTGCTCGATACCGGCAACAGCCTGGTGACAGACCCGATACTCGGGATGGCAACGAACCCGCTTTTGCTGACCGGGACCGCAGGAGGCCCTGATGTGAGCCTTGCCTTTGACGAAGGGAGTGCGACGGCGTATGTGCTGTATACGG